>DATJFC010000125.1:0-2422 GCA_035495995.1 Holophagaceae bacterium | reverse complement strand
TCGCCGAGCTCCTGCTCGAGGCGCGCGATGCGGTCGCGCACGTCGGCCGCGGCCGCCTGGGCGTCCGCGAGCTCCCGCCGGGCACGCTCGACGTCGCGGTCGCGCTTGCCCGCATCCGCTTGCGCAGTGCGGAGCTTCGTTTCGACACGATGGCGCTCGGCGCGCCGGCGCGCAGCCTCGCGGCGGTGCTGCTGATGGAGGGGCTCGGCGTCGCCGTGGCCGGCCTCCTCGGCGGCTTCGGCATCGGCTACCTGCTGGCGCGCCTCTTGGTGTCCGTGCTGAACCCCCAGGTGTTCGGATGGACGCTGGCCTTCGCGATGCCGTGGAGTTATCTGGGGGCCCTCGCGCTGGTGACGCTGCTGGCGGCGGCCTGCGCCCTGGTGCCGGCCGCGCGCTGGGCCTCGCGCCTGTCCGTGGATCGCGCGGCGGAGGAGGGCGCGTGAAGCGGCTCGCCGCGGCGCTCGCCTGCCTGGCCACGCTGGCGCAAACGCCCGCGAGCGCGCCCGGCGGTTTCACCATCGCACAACCGGGCTACGCCTTCGCGTTCCCGAAGGATCACGGCGCCCATCCGGATTACCGCACGGAGTGGTGGTATGTGACGGGGCACTTATGGGACGCGAAGGGCAAGCGCGTCGGCTTCCAGCTCACCTTCTTCCGCGAAGCCACGCCCAAGGCGGCCTGGACCGGCAACGCCGCCTGGCGCAGCGACCAGCTGATCCTCGCCCACGCGACGCTCAGCGACGAGGCCGCGGGCCGGTTCACCTTCGATGAGCGCTTCAACCGCGAGGGCCTCGCCGCGGGCGCGGCGGAAGACCATCTCGGCGTCTTCAATGAAAGCTGGCGCCTCGACACGACCGCGACCGGATTTTCGCTCGCCATGCAGGTGAAGGGCGCAGCGCTGGACCTCAGGCTCGAGCCTCAAACGCCGCCCGTGATCTTCGGCGAGCATGGCGTGAGCCGCAAAGGCGCGGACCCCACCGCCACGAGCCACTACGTGACCTTCCCGCGCCTGGCGGCGCAGGGCGCGTTGACGGCCCCCGGCGCGGCGCCGCGACAGCTCTCGGGCGAGGCCTGGATGGATCACGAATGGTCCTCCAACTATCTCTCGAGCGACCAGGTGGGCTGGGACTGGGCGGGCCTCCAATTGAAGGACGGGCGCTCGCTCATGGCCTTCCGCCTGCGCCACCCGGACGGCAGCCAGGATCCCTGGTCCGTGGCGCAGGAGGTGGGCGTGGATGGTCGCATCACCCGCAGCACGCACGATTTCACGATGACGCCCGAAGGCGCATGGACCAGCCCCGCCAGCGGCGCGCGCTATCCGATCCCGCTGCGGCTCGACGCCTTCGGCGAATCCTTCCACCTGATGCCGACGCTGAAGGACCAGGAACTGCGCACCGCTCGCAGCACCGGCATCACCTACTGGGAAGGCGACTGCCGCGTGCTGGACTCAAACGGCCGCGCGATAGGCGAGGCCTACCTCGAGCTCACCGGCTACGCGCACGGGATGAAGGGGCGTTTTTAAAGCAGCACGCCCGCGATGCAGGCGCTGAGGAAGTTCGCGAGGGTGCCGGCGATCATCGCCTTCACGCCCAGGCGCGCGAGGTCGCCGCGGCGCTCGGGCGCCAGGGCGCCGATGCCGCCGATCTGGATGGCGATGCTCGAGAAGTTCGCGAAGCCGCAGAGGGCGAAGGTGGCGATGATGCGCGACTTCGCGAAGGCCAGCGCGGGGACGGTTCCCGTGCCCATCCTGCCGAGGTCGATGAAGGCGACGAACTCGTTGGTGGCCATGCGCTCGCCCAACAGCTGGCCCACGCGGCCGGCGTCGGCCCAGGGCACGCCCATGATCCAGGCGATCGGCTTGAAAGCCGCGCCGAGGAAGCCCTCCAGGCTCCAGGCCGGGCTCACCGCGTGCAGGACGCCGTTGGCCAGCGCCACCAGCGCAATGAAGGCGATGAGCATGATGGCCACATTGAAGGCCAGCTGGCCGCCTTCCAGCGCGCCGCGGCTGAGGGCGTCCACGAGGTTCGCGTCGTGGTTCGGGATGTCCACCGCCAGATCTCCGCTGGTCTCGGGCGCCTCCGTCTCGGGCACGAGGATCTTGGCCATCATCACGGCTCCGGGCGCGGTCATGATCACGGCCGTGAGCAGGTGGACGATGTCCACGTGGGCCACCTGCACGTAAGCGACCATGATGGATCCGGACACATGGGCCATGCCGGCGGTCATGATCACCATCAGCTCGCTCATGGTCATGCGCGCGAGGAAGGGGCGGATGGTGAGGGGCGCCTCGGTCTGGCCCATGAGGATGCTGGCGGCGACGGACACGCTCTCCGCGCCGCTGATCTTCAGGAGGCGGCCCATGGCCTTCGCGGCCGCGCCCACCACCCATTGCATGACCCCCAGGTAGTAGAGCGCCGCGAAG
>DATJFC010000124.1:0-2096 GCA_035495995.1 Holophagaceae bacterium | reverse complement strand
GCGCCGGCCCAGCCTGCCCCCGCGCCCAAGACCTCTCATTGACGGAAGGCCCCTGCTAGGGCACACTTTCTGTTCATGCTTGCCCGCGTGGTGAAACTGGTAGACACGCCATCTTGAGGTGGTGGTGGCCAAAAGCCGTAGCAGTTCGAGTCTGCTCGCGGGCACCAGAAGGAAGACGCTCTCCGGAGCGTCTTTTTTTGTTTCACTGGACCGATGCCCTGGCCTGATTCCAAGACCTCGCTGAAGCCTCTCGGCCCCTGGTTCGAGGGGGCGAGGCGCGCGATGCCCTGGCGCGCGGCGGACCTGGACGCCCCCCATCCCGATCCTTACGCGGTGCTCGTGTCCGAGCTCATGCTCCAGCAGACGCAGGTGGCGACAGTCATCCCCTACTTCGAACGGTGGATGGCGCGTTTCCCCGATCCCCGCTCGCTCGCGGAAGCCGATGACCAGACGGTCCACAAGGCCTGGGAGGGGCTCGGTTACTACCGGCGCTGCCGTTTCCTGAAGGCCGCCACGGCGGAGATCGCCGCGAAGGGCTGGCCCCGCGACCTGGACGGGCTCACGGCCCTGCCCGGCCTGGGGCCTTACACGGCCGCCGCCATCGGCGCCATCGCCTTCCAGTGGCCCACGGCCGCCCTGGACGGCAACGCCTTCCGGGTGCTCGCGAGGCTGCTGCTCATCGAAGGGGACCCGAAGCGCGAGGCCGCCGCGCTTCGCGCGTGGCTCGCGCCCGCGCTCGAGGCCCACGGCGCCTCGCGTCTCACGCAGGCCATCATGGAACTGGGCGCCACGGTCTGCCTGCCCCAGCCGGAGTGCGGCGCCTGCCCGCTATCGGCGCGCTGCGCGGCGAGACGGGCTGGGCGCGCCGCGGAGATCCCTCCGCCGGCCCGCCGCGCGGCGGTGAAAGAGCTGAAGCTCTGGCTGATGGCCGTGGAGGCCGGAGGCGCCTTCCTGCTCCGCCGGCCCTCGGAGAAAGGCCTGCTGGCCGGCCTATGGCAGTGGCCCGCCGCGGACGCGGCCGCGGTCCTTGATGGCGCCGCTGAGGCAAGCGGCGCCTACGGCGATTTCCAGGCGGAGGCCTGGGAAGGCTGGACGCAGGTGTACACGCACCGCCGCGAGCGCGTGAGCCCCCTGCGGCTGCGGCTCCCTCACGCCTTCGAAGCTCCGCCGGGCATGGCCTGGATCAAGGCGCGCGACTTGGCGGCCCTGCCTCTCGGCCGGCGCGACGCGAAGCTCCGCGACCTCCTCAAAACACACGGGCAGGCCCTCTTGAGCCTGCCCCCGGGCCTTCTGGATCAGCTGCGGCAGCCGGATTAGAGCCCCAGGTCGTCCAGTTCCTGTTTAGCGGTGCGGGCCTCGGCGGTGCCGGGGAAGCCGTTCACGAGCTCTTGCAAGGCCTTCACGGCCGCAGCCTTGAGGCCGAGACGCTCCATGCATTGCGCCCGTTTGAGCTTGGCGGGAAGGAACTGATTCGAGGTGGGCATCTCGCGCACGATCTGCTCGAAGATCGCCTGGGCCTTGTCGTAGGTCCGCTGGTTGTACTGGCAGAGGCCCATGAAGAAGAGCGCATCGGCCTTGCGCGCGGTCTGCGGGTAGGTCTTCACGAGGAGGCCGAAGCCGTCGGAGGCGAGGGCGTAGTTGCCCCGGTTGTAGTCGAGCATGGCCGCGTTGTAGGCCTTCTCGTCGTCGCCCGCGGGCGCCTGGGGCGTGGCCACGGCGGCGGGCGCCGAGGGCTGGCTGAGCGTCGAGACGCGGTTGCCGAGCGTGCGGGTGTTGTTCTGGATCTGCCGCAGCGACTCTGAGAGGTCCGCGCGGAACCGGCGGTCCTCGTCGCGGAACTGGGAGGCGGCCTGGCTCTCGGCGTCGGCCTTGCGGTTCTGATCCTCCGTCTGCTGGCGCAGCTTGAAGACCTCGACCTTGAGATCGCCCACTTCCTGCTCCACGCGGGCCATCTGGTCGTCCGAAGCGCAGCCGATGGTCTTCAGGGCGGCCATGGCCAAGGGGAAAGCCAGGATGCGTGCCTTCATGCGTCCTCCGGGATGGGATTCCATTCTAACCATCGGGCCCGGGCCCGTGAAAAAAGAAGGCGCGCCGCG
>DATJFC010000123.1:0-14166 GCA_035495995.1 Holophagaceae bacterium | reverse complement strand
GCCGTAGGCATCCGTGGCTTCGGCGACGAGGGAGTGGGGACCGTCGGCGAGGAGCGTGGAGTTGAAGTAGCTCCCGTAGGGCGCGGAGGTGTCGGCGGCGTAGACGGTGCCGTCGATGATGAACTTCACCCGGGGCACGCCGTTCGCGTCGGTGGCTGTGGCGTCCAGGTGCACCTTGCCGCCGGTTCCGGTGATGGAGGCGCTGACGGCGGGCGGGGTGTTGTCGATGGTGAAGGAGGCCGGCGCGGAGGTCGTGACGTTGGCGAAGGTGTCGTAGGCCTTCACCGTGAGGGCGTGGGTGCCGTCAGGGATCGTGGTGGAGTCGAAATAGGTCCCGTAAGGGGCGCCGAGGTCCCGCGCCTTGATGACGCCGTCCACATAGAACTCCACCTGGGTGACGCTGGAGGGGTCGCTGGCGCTCGCGTCGAAGTGGAGTTTCCCCTTGCTGCCCGTCACGGAGCAGGAGGCGGTGGGCCCCGTGGTGTCCTGGACGGTGTAGGTGAAGGCGGTGGAGGTGGAGCCTCCGCTGCCGTCCGTGACATTGAGGGTGATGGTGCTGCTGCCGGTGGCCCCCGCGACGGGCGTCATGGAGACGCTGCAGCTGCCGCTCGTATTGGTGACGGAGAGATTGCCGTTGGTCACGAGCGCGGTGTTGCTGCTGGCGGCCGTGACGCCGAGGCTGCCGGCGGCGGTCTCAGCGTCCGAGACGGTGAAGGGCTGCGAGGAAGCCCCGGAACCCAGCTCGGCGGTCACTGTCGTGCTCGAGAGATCCGTGATGGACGGGGCCCCGTTCACGACGGCAGTTGCCTGGACGGTGCTGGAATCCTGATGCCCGTCGTAGGAGGAGAAGGTGAAGGCGCTGAGCGGAGCGCCGTGGCCCGCGGGGTCGGGGGTCCAGACCCACTGCCCGCCTGGGGCCAGCTGGCTGCTGCCGAGCGTCACGGGAGTGCCGCTATCCGTGAGCGTGCCGCTGTTGATGGCCTGGGGGTGGAAAGTGACCGGGTCGCCATCCACATCGGCCGCGCCGCTGGCGGTTGCCAGGGCCGCGTAGGTGATGGTGATGTTGCCGCCCTGTTGGATGGAACCGAGGCCCGCCGCGCCCGCGGTCGGCGCGGCGTTCCCGAAGGCCGCCAGGTTGAAGGCCGCCTCGTTGAAGGTGGCGTCGACGCCTCCGACATAGGCCGTGCCCGTGGCCGGGTTCAGGCCGAAGCCGAGCACGGCGCTGTGGCCATAGATTGGAGCGGTTCCGCTGGAAAGGCTCGTGGCGAAATCGACGGTCTTCTCGTCCGCGCTGAGGCGCACGAGGAAGGGGCTGCCGTTGGTGGCGTCGTAGCTGTAGAGCGCGTGGACGGAGGGGAAGTCCGGGGTAGCGGGGGAGACGGGCGCGCCCGTGAAGCCCGTGACGAAGACGGTGCCGGCCGCGTCCACGGCGATGTGGTCCACGGCGTCGTCCGCGTCGCCGCCCAGGTAGGTCCCGGCGCTGAGCGTGGTGCCGTCGCTGCTGAATTTGGCGATGTAGATGTCGCGCCCGCCGCCGTCATTGCCATGCGCGCCCTGGGCCGCGCCGGCGCTGAGAGGCAGGTCGGTGGAATCCACTTCGAGCGCGGCGAACACGTTGCCGCTGCTGTCGGCGGCGACGACGTTGGCGGTGTCGTACCCCACCGTCCCGCCCGAAGGACCGCCGGAGCCTCCCAGATAGGTGCACCAGGTCCGGCTGCTCAGGTCGTTGCTGAGCTTGGCGACGAAGCCGCTGTAGTTGTACAGGCCGTCGGCGACATCGTAGACATCGTTGGGGTGGGTGGTCTTGTAGGCCCCGCCCGTGGCGAGATTGGAGCTGCAGGTCTCGCCGGCGACGAGCACGTTCCCGCTGCCGTCCACGGAGAGCCCGAGGGCGCTGTCCCAATCGTCGCCGCCCAGGTAGGAGGCCCGGGTGATGGCGCCGGTGGAGGCGTCCAGCTTCGCGACCCAGCCGTCGTCGCCGTGGGGGTTCCCGATGCCGTCGAGGCCATTGGCGGTGTCGTCGTTGGCATGCGAGGGCTGGAAGCTGCCGGTCGTGCTCGGCAAGGTCTCGGAATAGTCGGTGCCGCAGATGAAGGCGGCGCCGGCGCTGTCCACGGCGATGCTGGAGGCGACCGTGGAGGAGTTGTTGGCGGCCAGCGAGTTCAGGGAGTTGAGCAGGGAGCTGTAGGCGGTGCCGCCGGTGGCGTTCACCTTCAGCACATAGGTCGTGTTGCTGCTCAGGGTTCCGGTCGTGTGGGGGAAGTTCGGGTCATTGGTGCTGCCCAGCACATAGGCGTTGCCGCTGGCGTCCACCGCCAGATCTTCCACGGAGTCGGAGACGAAAGTCCCCCCGCCGAAGGTGGAGGTGTAGACGGTGGTGTTCCCGTCGGAGCTCCGGCGCTGCACGTGCACATAGCTGGTGTAGGAGCCGCCGCCCACGGGCGTCGTGTAGTCCGCCCAAGCGGTGATCACGTCCCCGTTCGGCGCGACGGCCACGCCGCCCTGGCTGTAGATGCTGTAGGTGCCGCCGGTGTTGTTGGGCTCGCTGCCGGTGGCGATGGTCTTCGTCCAGCTCAGCACCGGGTCGATGACGAGCTCCTTGGAGGGGTCGTAGGCGCCGAGGGTGAAGCCGACCCTGCGGTCTTTGCCGAGGTTGAAACGGGCGAGGACGGGGCGCCGTTCGCCGCCCACCATCTGGTAGGCCACCGGCCGGCTCTGGAGCACCTCGCCGTGGGCGGTGCGGCCCACCAGGTTCCCCTTGGCGTCGACCCTGAGGGCGCGGACGCCGTCCATGGCCACGCGGATGCGGGATGGGTCGGCGCCGGGGCTCAGGATCCAGTCGTACTCCAGTTTTCCTTCCGTGCCGTAGCAAAGCAGGTCGGTGCCCGGATAGACGCCTTCATAACGGGCCTTGGAGAAGGTTGGGATGTCCTTCAGCCATTTGGAGGGGTCGCTGCCGGTGAAGACATTGGTGCGCGTCGCCTGGAGATCCTCCCCCTGGAGCCTGGCGCGGGCATCGGCCCCCAGGAAGCGCAGGCTGACCGGATCGGTCGCATCCCGTCCTTCCGCGCGTCCGCCCCGGATGCTCAACCGGATCCCATCGGATCCGAGGGCCATGGAAGTGCGGGGCCCGGAGACGAGGAACTTGGCCGAAGACGCCGACTGTCCCTCGTTTTGGACGAAGCTCAGCGGCATCGGCATGGGGCCGGTTCCTGCCTTGATGCCGGCCGACCCTGCCGCGGGGCTGGCGGCCAGCGTGAAGCTCAGCAGGGACAGAGCCCCTAGGATGGAGTGGTGGCGCATGGAACCTCCGGGTTCAGATGGGCGATTGAAATCCATCGTGATTTAACCACAGGCCTCCAGGCAGGTCATAAAAGAAAGGGCCGCCATCCGGCGGCCCTTTCTTGGCAAAGGCAAGGGTCAATTGCTGACGCTGAATGGAATGTCCGAGGAGGAGGCGGAGTTCCCCGCCGCATCGTACGCCTTGACGACCAGAGTGTGGGACCCGTTGGAGAGGGCGGTCGTGTTGAAGTAGGTCCCGAACGGGGCGCTGCTGTCGCTGGCCTTGAGGACGCCATCCACGAAGAACTCGATCTTGGCGACGCCTACATTGTCGGTGGCGGAGGCGTCGAAGTGCACGGTGCCGCTGGTGCCGGTGACGCTGCCCGAGACCGAGGCGGGGGCGGTGTTGTCCGTGGAGAAGGCGATGGGGCCCGAGGAGCCGGCGTTCCCGGCGGCGTCGAAGGCTTTCACCTCCAGGGTGTGGGAGCCGTCAGTCAGGGTCGTCGAATTGAAGTAGCTGCTGTAGGGGGCGGTGGTATCCGCGGCCTTGATCACGCCGTCCACGAGGAACTGGACCTTGGTGACGCCGATGCTGTCGGCGGCGGTGGCGTCGAAGCGGATGATGCCGCCGCTGCCGGTCACGGAGCCGGAGGCCGTGGGGGCGGTGTTGTCCGTGGAGAAGGCGATGGGGCCGGAGGTGCCGATGTTGCCTGCCGCGTCATAGGCCCGGACTTCCAGCGTGTGGGCGCCGTCCGTGAGGCCCGTGGACATGAAGTAGGTGCCGTAGGGGGCGCTGAGGTCGCGGGCCTTGATGACGCCGTCGACATAGAACTCCACCTGGGTGACCCCGACATTGTCGGAGGCGGTGGCCGTGAACTGGAGCTTGCCGCCGGATCCGGCGACTGCCCCGGAGACGGTGGGGGCGGTGGTATCCACGACGGCCGCGGAGTGGACGGTGATATTCCGGGTGGAGGATGCCGTCGCGCTGTTGGCGTCCGTGGCCGTGAAGGTGACCGTGTAGACGACGTCGGAGCCTGTGGCGTTGGTGAAGACATGGCTGGCGGAAGCCCCGGAACCGGTGCTTCCATCGCCGAAATTCCAGCCGTAGGAGATGGCGGTGGAGGGGATCGTGTCGATGGCGGTTCCGCTGAAGGACACGCTGTCGCCGCTGCTGACGGTCTGGTCGGCGGAAGGCGTGCTGAGCGTCGCCTTCACGGCCGTGGTGGGGGCCGCGCTGCCCACGTTGATGCCGTGGAAGGCGTTCTCGACGGCGTAGGTCTCGAAGGAGGTGGCGCCGTAGAGGTCCGTGGCCGCGCTGATGTGGGCCGTGCGGGCGTCGGCGTAGGTCATGCTCGGGGAGTAGTAGGTCGTCAGCGCGCGGTAGTGGATGCGCGTGGCCTCGTCGTTGCCGACGCCCGTCATGCCGTTGGGCAGGTAGGTGGCGGCGCTCGTGTCGCCCGAGGCCGTGGCGCCCTGGCTGAGGAAGTAGAACATGCGGTTACCGGGGCCGGAGCTGTAGTGCACGTCCAAGGCGGTGCCCATGCCGCTGTACCAAGCGTCAGGCGAGGAACCGTCCAGGCTGGGCTTGTACATGTAGCGCAGGGGCGTGGGGAAGCTGGGCGTCTCCAGCTGCTCGCCGATGGTCCAGTTGCCGCCCGTCGCGGGGACGGTGGTGGACGCGGCGGCCTCGCCGCCGCCCAGGTCGTAGAACTCGACCATGGTGCCCATGATGTCGGAGTTGGACTCGTTCAGGCCGCCGGACTCGCCGGAGTAGTTGAGGCCGCCGAGTCCGTTGTTGGCGCAGACGCCGTGGCTCATCTCGTGGCCGGCCACGTCGACGGAGGTCAGCGTCAGGAAGCTGCTGCCGTCGCCGAAAGTCATGCAGAAGCAGGTGTCGCTCCAGAAGGCGTTGTCGTAGGAGTTGCTGTAGTGCACCCGCAGATAGGAAGACTTGCCGGTGTTGTCGATGCCATTGCGGCCGAGGACATTCTTGTACATGTCCCAGGTGGCCTGGATGCCGTAGGCGGCGTCCACCGCGGCGGTCTCGCCGTTGGCGGCGGTGGTGGAGGAGCCCTCGACATAGTTGGCGCCGTCGCCCCAGGTGTTGTCGGAATCCGTGTAGATGGTGCCGACGGGCGCGCTCCCGTGTCTCGGGTCGGTGGCATGGTTCAGGTTCGTCACCGCGTTGCCTGCGACGGTGCCGCCCGCCACGATGGTGTTGCCGCGGGTCGTGTCGCGCAGTTCGTAGGTGCTACCCGTGTAGTTCGTGGCGATGTTCACGGTGCCGCTGTACTGGGAGTTGCCCGTGCCCGTGGCGCCGGAGGTCTCGAGGCCGTTCCACTTGGCGAGGATGGCGCCGGTGTGGGCGTCGATCATGTAGTGCATCTGCTTCGTCTCGCCCGTGCCGTTCTGGAGGTCGGTGCTGACATGGAAGGCGAGGGCGTAACGGACGGGCTGGTACTCATAGGCCGTGGCGTCCGAACCGGGGCGCGCGTGCACCTGGGTCAGGACGGGGAAGACCACGAGCTCCGCCTTGGGGTCGGAGGCGTAGGGGCCCTTGGGCGCGAGCTCGCGCTGGGCCGTGGCGAGCGCTTCGGCCGAGGCGAGGGAGGGCGTCACATTGAGGCGGATGCCAGGGTAGAGGGCCTTGGTGGGGGCCAGGGCGTTGCCGCCCTTGTCGGCGTGTGCGATCACCTGGCCGCCCCAGACCGGAACACCCTGGTAGGTCTGCTGGAAGCTGACATGGGTCTGTCCGAGCTCGTCCGTGTGGCCGGCTCTGAACGCGAAGGCGTCGTCGGCGCCCAGCCCCATCCCGGCCTTGGCGGTGGCCAGGCTCTGGAGGGCGCTGCCGACCCGCGCGTCCGCGCGCGGCAGGGGCTGCTCCGCCGGAAGGGTGGCCGAGACGAGCGCAAGAGAGAGAAGGCTCAGGGTGCCAAGGCGGCTTCTGGACATGGGTGCGCTCGTCATGGGCCTCATAAGGGAGGCGGGATTGAAAGGGAGTGGGAAACAAAGACCCGGAAAATCGATTGTATGCAAGACCATTGGCCAGGTTGTGAAATGTTGTTAATTGTGATTATGAATACAAGCACTTCCACTCCTGCTGCACGCGTCTTGGGGAAAAGCGGCCTTTGCTCGGAGTCAGGTCAGGGGGGTTAAGTGTCTGTAAGATGAAAAAATGGGCCCCGGAGGGCCCATTTTCAAGGTCGTGAGCTGTCCGCAAGTGGAGGGTTACTTGCGGGAGCGGCGGCCCTTGCTCTCGCCTTCCTCAGAGGCGCCGCCGTCGGCGCCCACTTCGACGGGCTCACCGGCTTCGGCCAGCAGCGCCTTGCGGCTCAGCTTGATCTTGCCGTTCTTCTCATCGACGCCGATGACCTTGACCATGATCTCCTGGCCCTCGCTGACTTCATCGGCGGGGCTCTTGACGCGGTGGGGCGCCATTTCGGAGACGTGGAGGAGGCCGTCGAGGCCGGGAAGGATGGTCACGAAGGCGCCGAACTCGACGACCTTGGCCACCTTGCCCATGTAGGTCTTGCCCACTTCGGCGGTCTGGATGAGGTCGCCGATCATCTTGAGGGCGATGGCGAGCTTCTCCTTGGTGGGGCCGGCGACCTGGCAGAGGCCGTTGTCATCGATGTTCACGGAGCAGCCGGACGCGTCGATGATCCCGCGGATGGTGGCGCCGCCCTTGCCGATGACGTCGCGGATCTTCTCCTTGGGGAGCTGGATGCTGTGCATCTGGGGCGCGTTGCCCGCGAACTCGGCGCGGGGCGCGGAGAGGACGGTGCCCATCTGCTCGAGCAGATGGAGGCGGCCGGCGCGGGCCTGGTCGAGGGCCTTGGTGAGGATCGCGGTGGTGATGCCGCCGATCTTGATGTCCATCTGGAGGGCGGTGATGCCCTTCTCGGTGCCGGCGACCTTGAAGTCCATGTCGCCGTAGTGGTCTTCCTGGCCGGCGATGTCGGAGAGGACGACGAACTTCTCGCCGTCGGACACGAGGCCCATGGCGACGCCCGCGACAGGGGCCTTCAGCTTCACGCCCGCGTCCATGAGCGACAGGGTGCCGCCGCAGATGGTGGCCATGGAGGAGGAGCCGTTGCTCTCGGTGATGTCGGAGACGACGCGCACCGTGTAGGGGTTGTCCTCAGGGGAGGGCATCACGGCCATGAGGGCGCGCTCGGCCAGCATGCCGTGGCCCATCTCCCGGCGGCCGGGGCCGCGGTTGGGCTTGCACTCGCCCACGGAGTAGCCGGGGAAGTTGTAGTGGAGGTAGAACTTCTTTTTGTACTCCTCCTCCAGCCCGTCGATGATCTGGATGTCATCCAGGGTGCCGAGGGTGGTGGTGACCAGGGCCTGGGTCTCGCCGCGGGTGAAGAGGGCGGAACCGTGGGTGGCGGGGAGGAAGCCGACCTCGATGTTGAGGGGGCGGATCTGGTCGAACTTGCGGCCGTCCAGGCGCACGCCCTGCTTGAGGATGGCGTTGCGGAAGAGGGTCTCCTTGAGGAGGTCGAAGCAGGCCTTCACCTCACCCTTCAGCTCGGGCTTCTCGGCGGTGAACTCGGCGACCACTTCCTTCTTGAGGAGGTCGAGGGCCTTGTAGCTCTCGATCTTCACCTTCATGGTCAGGGCGGCCATGAGCTTCTCGGCGTGCTTGGCGGCGATGGCGTCGTAGACGGCCTGATCGCGCTCGGTCTTCACGGGGACGACCTTGGTCTTGCCGACCTTGGCGCGCAGGTCCTCCTGCAGCTTCACGATCTGCTTCACCATGTCATGGCCGAAGGCGAGGGCCTTCACCATGTCGGCCTCGTCCACTTCCTGGGCGCCGCACTCCACCATCACGAGCGCTTCGCTGGTGCCGGCCACGAGGAGGTCCAGGTCGCTCTCGGCGCGCTGCTCCGTGGTGGGGTTCACCACGAGCTTGCCGCCGATGCGGCCCACGCGGACGCCGCCCACGGGGTTCGGGAAGGGGATCTCGCTGATCGTCAGCGCTGCGGAGGCGCCGACCATGGCGAGCGTCTCAGGGGCGTGCTCGCCGTCATAGCTGATGACCTGGGCCGTCACCATGGTGTCGTCGTTGTAGCCCTCTTCGAAGAGGGGGCGCAGGGGGCGGTCGATGAGGCGCGAGGTGAGCGTCTCCTTCAGCGTGGGGCGGCCCTCGCGCTTGAACCAGCCGCCAGGGATCTTGCCGGCCGCGAAGACGCTCTCGCGGTAGTCCACGGTCAGAGGGAAGAAGTCGATGCCTTCGCGGGGGGCGGCGTGGCAGACGGCCACGAGGACCATGGTGTCGCCCTGGCGGACGATGACGGCGCCGTGGGCCTGCTTGGCCACGCGGCCGGTCTCGATGGAGATGGGCGCGCCGCCCAGGTCGAGGCTCACGGTGGTGGGGGTGAATTTCAGTGCGTTCATGGGATCTCCTGGGCCTCGGGCCCGGAATGCTGCAGGCTTGCCCGCCTCTGGGGCCCCCTCGCGATCCCTCCATGAAACCCGTCGCTGAGGCGAAGGGGCTTCCTGCAGAGGTCGCCGCCGGGGCGGGAGCGGAAAATCCCGGCCCCTCCAGTCTACCCGGAACCCCGGGAGGCCGTCAGACGGCCCTGCCGCCAGGTCTCAGGGGATGCACCACGCGCAGGCCGCCTGAAGCCTGCTCTTCGTACTTCCCGAGCCCGTTCCGGGAAGGCGCATAGGTGGGGACGAGGTCCTTCAGCCAGTGCAGGTACTCCCGCTGTCGGTCGCCTTCGGGCAGGGCCGAGGCCTTGGCCAGCGCGTCGAGCCCCCTCAGCAGGGCCACGGAGTCCACCTTCTCGGGCTCCCCGTCGAAGACCTTGGGATGGACGCGGCTCTGACGGACCTCCCGGTCGGTGAAGAGCTCTTCGTAGAGCTTCTCGCCGGGGCGCAGGCCGGTGAATTCGATGTCCAAGTCCTGGCCCTCCTCCAGGCCCGAGAGCCGGACCATGTCCTTCGCGAGATCCAGGATCTTCACGGGCTCGCCCATGTCCAGCACGTAGACCCGGCCGGTCTCGCCCAGCAGGCCGGCCTGGAGCACGAGCTGGCTCGCCTCGGGGATGGTCATGAAGTAGCGGGTCATGTCCGGGTGGGTGACGGTGAGGGGCCCGCCCTGCTGGATCTGCTGGCGGAAGATGGGCACGACGCTGCCCCGGGACCCGAGCACGTTGCCGAAGCGCACAGACGCGTAGCGCCCGCCCTCGGGCGCGCGGGTGGCGGCGTCCAGCACGAGGCATTCGGCCAGCCGTTTGGTGGCTCCGAGCACGTTGGTGGGGTTCACGGCCTTGTCGGTGGAGATGTTCACGAAGGTACGGACACCGGTGCGCAGGCAGGCCTCCAGCACGTTGCGGGTGCCGAACACGTTGTTGTCCACGGCTTCTGCAGGATGGGACTCGAGGTAGGGCACGTGCTTATGGGCCGCCGCGTGAAGGACCACGGCGGGCGTCCACTGGTCGAAAACCTGGTTCAGGCGCAGCTCGTTCCGGATGTCACAGAGGGCGAGGCTGATGCTCTGGTTGGGGAAGTCGCGGCGCAGGCTCCGCTCGGTCTCCCAGAGACTGTTCTCGCCCCGGCCCAGGATGATGATGCGCGCGGGGCGGAAGTGCGCCACTTGGCGGGCCAGCTCGCCGCCGATGGAGCCGCCGGCGCCGGTGATGAGCACCACCTGGTCTTCGATGACTTCTTTCAGCGCGCTTTGATCCAGGGCGATGGGCTCCCGGCGCAGCAGGTCCTCGATGGAGATGTCCTGGAGCACGGGTTTCCAGGTCCGGTTGCCCAGAAGGTCGAAGACTCCGGGCACGGTCTTCACCTTCACGGGGAGGGGCCGCAGCCGCTCCGTGAGCGCGCGGACGACCGAGCCCGGGGCGCTGGGGATGGCGAAGATCACCTGGTCGATGGACTTCGCCTCGACGATGTGGCCGATGAGCTCAGAGGTGCCTAGGACGGGCGTGCCTTGGATGAGCACGCCCTGCTTGTCCATGGCGTCGTCCACGAAACCAACGACCTTCGCGCCGAGGGCGCGGTGGCGCTTCAGTTCCTGGGCGACGAGGACGCCGGCTTTCCCTGCGCCGATGATGAGCGTCCGGAGCGTAGGGACATCCTCGTCGGGCAGGTCGGCCCGGTCGTTCACGGCGCGGACCGCGCTACGCAGCGCCAGCCACAGGAGCCCGGTCAGGAGGACCGCCCGCGTGGGGATATCGAGACCCATGGACGGTTCGGGGATGGTCGCCGCCGAGACCAGTGCGCCCACGAGGAGGATCAGCAGCGCGAGCCCCAGCCGGATGCCGTCGCCGAATCCGAAGGTCCGGTAATGCTGGCGGGACAGCTGGAAGAGGGCGTTGGCCGTCGCCGCCATCATCATCCAGTACCAGACCGCGTTCCGGGCGACCGTGTCGCCATGGGCCAGGGTGTGCACGGCGAAGAACCAGGCGCACCAGGCCAGGGCGAGGTCGAGCGCGAATTTCCCGCTCCTTCGCACCGAAGGATTCGCCAGGAATCGGATGAGTGTTTTCATTTGGTCAGGTCGCCGCGCATGGAAGGCCCACGGAGCTTCATTCGGCTGGTGGAGCTAAGAGTTTCCCATGCTACCTTGAATCCTTTGCCTCTGGCCTTTGTAGGAGGGTCTATGCGTGTCACCCGGTTGCTGGCCTGCTTCGCGGCGCCAGGGCTGCTATACGCCCAGAGCGTCGGCGGAATCGACCTAAACGCCCTCAAACAGCAGGTGCTCAGCTCGGGCTCGGGGGCGCTCAGCGGCGGTGTGCTTCCCAGCGCGCCGAACATCAACCTCAACTCGCAGCCCTCGCCCCAGGACCTGACCGACGCGCAGCAGCGGGAAGCCCAGATCCAGGCCAAGAAGGCCAAAGAGGGAGGCCCCGCGCGCTTCGCCTCCGACCTATTCGACACGCATCAGACCGGCACCTTCGTCACGGATGGCGGCGTGTCCGAGGACTATGTCCTCGGCCCCGGCGACCAGATCTACCTCAACGCGACCGGAAGCGCCGCCTTCGACTTCACGGCCCCCCTGGATGGCTCGGGCACCGTCGCGATTCCCAAGGTGGGCAACGCCCACCTGGCCGGGATGACGGTGGCGCGCGCCCGGAGCGCGGTCCAAAGCCTCGTGCAGAGCCAGTACAAGAACACCCGCGTGGACATGCAGGTCGTCCAGCTCCGCGAGATCCGCATCTCGATCATGGGCGAGGTGTATGTCCCCGGCAGCTACCTGGTGCCGAGCCTCGCTTCGCTCGTGAATGTGCTCAGCCTTTCCGGCGGACCCACCGGCGTGGGCAGCTACCGCGATGTCCGAGTCGTGCGCGGCGGCAGGGTGGTCTACCACTTGGACTTGTACCCCTTGCGCGCGGAAGGGGCCGGCAACCCTGACTTCGCGCTGCAGAGCGGCGACGTGGTCTTCGTGCCCTTGGCCATGGATCAGGTGGTCCTGGAAGGCGCTTTCCGCCGCGTCGCCCGCCAGACCCTCGATACGGGAGAGAACTCCAAGATCGCTCCTCAGAGCGCGTCCAGCCTCCAGTACGACGCGATCAGCCGGAGGATCCAGTCGATCCAAACCCAGCTCGGGATTTCCCAGGGCAGCGCGCCGGCCCAGGCCCCCGCGCCGGCCCCAGCGCCCTCCTCTTTGGCGGGCCTGCTCGCGGCGCCCTCGCCCGCCCCCTCGGCCCCGGCCCCGATCGACGACAAGACCCGGGCGACCCTTGAGAACGAGCTCGTCATCCTCAATTCCCAGCTCGCGGAGATGTCGAGCCAATCCAGCGACGACCAGCGCGTGCAGCTGGACCCCCTGACCGGCTACCCGGTCGCGGTCCAGGACACCACCACGCCGGCCTGGATCACGCGGTGGCGGCAGACCGGCGAAGCTCCCACCATGGCTTTCGAGCTTCGCAAGGGCGAATCGCTCGCGGATGTCGCCGCTTTCGCGGGCGGGCTCATGCCCGAAGCGGCATCCCCCACCCTCACCATCCGCCGCAAGAGCCTGACGGGCGGCGTGGACGCCTTCACGGTGGAGGCGGTCCCGGCGAAGATGGCCGCCACCCGGCTTGAAACCGGGGACACCGTCTCGGCCATGCCGCAGCGGGAGACCCTGGACCGCGTGGTCAGCGTCGGGGGATGGGCCCGCGTGCCCGGGGATTTCTCCCGCACCGACGGCCTCCGCGTGGGCGACCTGCTCAAGCGGGATAGCCAGATCCTCCCCGACACCTACCAGGCCCGCGGCGAAATCGTGCGCACGCTGGACGATGGGACGACCACCTATCTCGCCTTCGATGTCGCCAAGGCCGTCGCCGGCGATCCGGCCAGCAACCTGCTCCTGCAGAACCGCGACCAGATCGAGCTCTACAAGATCGGCGACCGCCGCCTGCCCAAGCTCCTCGTCGTCACCGGCCCCGTCGCCTATCCCGGCGCCTTCCAGTTCCACGAGGGCATGCGCGCCTCCGATCTCATCTTCCGCTCGGGCGTGCTCCAGAAGGACGCGAACACGCTGAACGTCGAGATCTCCCGCGTCAAGGACGGCAGGGTGAGCACGGTGATCCCGCTCGATCTTTCCAAGCTCGCCTCCTCCGACACGGCCAGCCCCGTGGGGTTGGACGATGACGCGGTGAATCCGCTGCTCCAGCCGGATGACGAGATCAACTTCTTCCGCAAGCCCGGCTACAAGCCCCACCGCCTCGTGCGCGTGGATGGCCAGGTGGCCCGCCCCGGCATCTACGCGCTGGAGGACGACCACGAGACGCTGAGCCAGTTGATCGCGAAGGCGGGAGGGCTGACTCCCGACGCCATGGCCTCGGCGGGCATCCTCCTTCGCCAGGTCGGCACGGTCAACAGCCTCCAATCCCTGGCCTCCGGGGAGAAGGACCCTCGTCCCGGCAACATCAACGCGGTCCTGAGCCGCCTCAACGAGACGAAGCGGAACCCCCTGAACGGCGCGATCCTGGATTCGCCCCTGCTCCACGACCTCGCGGACGGCGACCTGAACCGCCTGGTGGTGGACTTCCCGGCCGCATTGGCGGGCAACGAGAAGGCTGACGTGGAGCTCCAGGACGGCGACCAGATCATCCTGCCCCGCGCCTCCCAGGAAGTTTATGTGGTGGGCGAGACCGCCAGCCCCTTCGCGGTGTTCAAGGTCCAGAAGGGCCTCACCGTCCGCGACATCCTGAAGGAGGCCGGCGGCCCCACGCGCAACGCCGACACCTGGAACATCCGCCTCATGAAAGCCAACGGGCGCATCATCGACTCCTGGGTGATGGGTAAAACCGTCGAACCCGGGGATGCCGTGCTGGTGCCGCAGCGCATCCTGCGCGACACCACCTGGCAGGAGAACCTCCAGGTCCTGACGCCGCTGGCGCTGATCCTCAACGCGATCAAATAGGCCCGCTTGCTACGCCGCCAACGGCCACTAAACTGGAAGGCCCCGCTGGCGCGGGGCCTTCTTCGTGATGGCCATGATCCTCCGCAAAGAGTACTGGTTCGAATCCGCCCACTTCATCTACAACCACCCGGGGAAGTGCAGGAACCTCCACGGCCACAGCTACAAGCTGTTCGTCTCCCTTGAAGGCACGCCGGACGGGGAGACGGGCATGATCATCGATTTCGACGACCTGTCGAAGATCGTGGCCGAGAAGGTGGTCGCGAAGCTCGACCACCGGTTCCTCAACGACCTGATCCCGCTCTCCACGGCCGAGAACATCTCCATCTGGATCTGGGAGCAGCTGAAGCCCGCCCTCCCGGGCCTCTGCCAGATCGAAGTCTTCGAGACGACGGACAACTGCGTCATCTACCGCGGAGCCTGACATGAAGCGCCTGCTCGCCGCCTCCTCCTTGCTGCTGCTCACGGGCTGCGCGGCCCTCGACCCCACGGCCGCGCTGCGCGCCGCCGCGAAG
>DATJFC010000122.1:0-3693 GCA_035495995.1 Holophagaceae bacterium | reverse complement strand
TTGTAGGTCTTCTCCTCCTCCGAATCCAGGTCCAGGATCGTGACGATGGAGCCGTAGGCGGCGCGGTCCTTGGGCAGGCGGGCGATGTCGAGGCTGGCCAGCTCCACGATGCGCTTCTCGATGGTGACCATCTTCGACTGGAACATGTCGCGCTTGGCCAGAGCCTGTTCGTATTCGGCGTTCTCGGAGAGGTCGCCCTGCCCGGCGGCGCGGGCGATCTCCTGGGGGATCTCAGTGAGGAGGGCGTTCTTGACGGCCTTGAGCTCATTCTCGAGCTTGGCGAGGACATGCTTGGGCATTCGCGCTTCCTGGATCGGGGGGCCGGAGCCCGGGGTGAAAGGTAGGGAGTCTAGGATTCTAGCCAGCGTCTGCCCATTCGGGGGGCGGGAGGGCCGGGGCCCCTTGAACCCCGGGCTGGGTCTTGAACCGGCGGTGCATCCAGAACCACCACCGGGGATCTTTTCGGATCTGAGCCTCGATTCGTTGAGTCATGGCTTGAGTGGCCGCCCAGGTGTCGCGTTCCGCATCACCGGTCCGGGGGAGGTGGAAGGGCGCCTCGAAGCGGACGACGATGCGGCCCTCACCATCCGGCCAGCTGAAAACAGGGAGGATGGGCAGATCGTAGCGGGTGGCGAAGGCTCCCGCCGTCGGGAAGGTGGAGGCCCAACGGCCCAGGCATCGGACGAAAACACCCGCCCCGAGCGCGTCCTGGTCCAGCATGAAACCCACGCCCTGGCCCCGGCGCAGCGCCTGGAGGGTGCCCCGGGCGCCGCCGTCCTTGAGGATGACCGTGTTCCCGAAACGGGTCCGGAAGGCCGCGGAGATCGGCTCCAGCAGCGGATTGTCCAGCTCGCGGCCGATGACCGCCAAAGCGCGGCCCTCCAGGCTTTGGGCAAGCGCCACGGCCTCCCAATGGCCGTAGTGGCCCGTGAGCTGGACGAAGCCCTTCCCTTCCGCCGCGGCGGCGTCGAAATGCTCGAGCCCTTCGACCTTCACCCAGGCCTGAAGCTGCTCGGGCGTGGCGCGCCGCAGCTTCAGCAGGCCGATGAACAAGGCGCCGTAGTGCCGGAAACAAGCCCGGGCCACGGCCCGGATCTCCCTTTCCGACAAGCCCAAGTCCGCGGCCCGCAGGTTCTCCCGGGCCACCCGGCGATGGCGGGCGTCCACCGCATGGAAGGCGGCCCCGATCCCGCGCCCCAGCACTTGCAGCGTCTGCCAGGGCAGATGGCCCAAAAGGGCGTCCGCCACCTGGAAGGCGGCGAATTCGGCACGATGGCGGAGGGTGGGGGAGGAGGAGGCCATAAACGAAGGGCGCCCCGGGATCCCAGGGCGCGATGGTTTATCTTACCAGCCCGCATTCGCTGAAAGACAACGTTCTCACTTCCAGCACTTGAGATCCATCCCTTCGGCTCACCCGGCAGGCGGGACCAGGACGCAGTGCACGCGCATGGGCTGTTCGAATCCCTTGAGGGGCACCTCCCCCAGATCCCGGAAACCAAGCCCCTTGCCCAGGCAGAGCTCGGCCACCACGTTGGAGACGAGGATCTGCTCCGGTTGCGCGTGGGCGCACAGGCGGGCGGCCAGCTGGACCGTGGATCCGAAGAAGTCGTTCTGGCGCTCCAGGGGCTCTCCGGCCGCCAGGCCGATGCGCACCTGGAGCGGCTGGCCCGGGTTCTCGACGCAGTGCCGCCCCAGCTCCCGCTGCACGGCCATCCCGCACCGGATCGCGGATGCGGCGGACAGGAAGGCCGCCATGATCCCGTCCCCGGTGTGCTTGACCTCCTGCCCGCCGTTGGCGGCGAGGGAATGGCGCACGATGCGGTCGTGGACTGCGAGCAGCTCCAGGGCCAGTTCGTCCCCGAGACGCTGGGTCATGCTCGTGGAGCCCACGATGTCCGTGAAGAACACGGTGCGGATCCCGGGGTCGTGGTCCCCGTTCCCCGGCATCATGGCCGCGCCGTTCGGATCAGGGTCCACGGCCCCCATGAAGGCCTCTGCGAGCTCGGGTGTCACTTCGACGATGCGGTCGGCGACGAGGCCATGGGCTTCCCGGTGCACCGCTTCGGCGGCCTCGGCGTTCGGCGCCGTGCACATGCAGTAGACCTTGCCGTTCTTCTGGTTCATCCAGTACTTGATGTAGTTGACGTGGTACTTGTCCTGGGTGCGCATGTCGGCCATGTGGGCCTTGGCCACCTCTTCGAGCGTCGCGCCGGGCACGTCATGGATGTCCATGTAGAGCGGCATGGGCCCTCCCCCGCGAAGCTGCCTGGATCGGTTCGGTCCGAAGTATAGCCACGCCCCTTGGCCCCAGACAGGCCCTATGCGCGGTCCCGGCTCAGAGGCATCGTCATGCAGCGCGGGCCGCCGCGGGCGCGGCTCAACTCGCCGCTCTCCAGCTGGACGAGGTATTTGCGGCCGTCCAGGAGGTTGAGGGCCGGGTCCTTCAGCAGCTCGCCCGCCTCCACGACCTGGTAGCCGGCCTTGGAGAGCTCCTCCGCCGTGGCGCGGTTGCGCTTGTAGCTCGTGATGACGCCGGGCGCCAGGGCGAAGGCGTTGGCGCCGTCCGTCCATTGCTCGCGCTGCTGCATGATGTGGTCCCTGCCGCCGCAGAAGATCGGCTTGAGGTCGATGCCGACCTCCTTCAGCGAACGCAGCAGGTTCGCGCCGTGGGTGAAGCGCAGCTCCTCGTGGCGCAGGTCCACCTTCACCACATTGAGCAGCTCGTTGGAGCCGTCCGTGAAGTAGGGCGGGTAGACGAGGCACTCGTCCTCGTGGATGCGCGTGAAGATGGTGTCCAGGTGCATGGCCGAGCGCTTCTTGGGCATGAGCACCATGAAGAGGTGCTCGAAGGTGCCCTCGCCCCTGTGGTAGTCCTGGCGCAGGCTCTCCGCGAGGATGTTCAGCGCGTCCGTGGTCGTGCGCTCCGATACGCCCACCGCGATGGCCTTGTCGCTGAGCACGAGGATGTCCCCGCCCTCCAGGCTCACGGGCACGCGGATCTCGCCCTTGATGAGGGGCGTCACCTGGTCGAACCAGAGGTCGTTATCCGTGAGATGGCGGAAGCGCGGGTGGTGGCGGAAGACATAGCTGAGGATCAGCGGCTCGCGCTGGCGCGCCCATGTGGCCATGGAGTTCACGCAGTAGCCGTCGCCCACCACGGCCGCCGGATCGCGCATGAAGAGGAGGTTCGGGATGGGGTTGAGCTGGTAGTCGAACTCGTGCTGCCAGTGCGTCTGCTGCGCGCCGGCCCACGGCATTCCGGTGATGATGGCCGCGCCGGCCTTCGCGCTGGGCATGGCCCGCAGCACCGAGCAGGTCTCCTCCGGCAGGTCCACGAGCCTGCGCAGGTCCTCGATGAAGCTGAGCTTCACGCCGTCGTCGGACAGCGCCTCGATGAAGAGGTCCTGGATGTCGAGCACCTCGTCCGCGACCTTCCCGAGCACCTGCCTGAACTGGGCGTGCTCCTCGCGGGCCTGCGGCCCGTAGAGGATGTCGTCGAAGAGGAGCTTCTCCATCATCGCCGGGACCATGAGGTCCGTTTCTGGTCCGGGATCGTGGACGACCACCTGCCTCAGGCGGCCGGTCTCCGAGAAGACCGAGAGCTGGATGGGCTGCATGGGACACTCGCGGCCCGGGCCGTCGCGCCGATATCGCACCAGCTGAAGGGCTCCTCGGTGGAGAAGCCAGGCGAGG
>DATJFC010000121.1:0-12898 GCA_035495995.1 Holophagaceae bacterium | reverse complement strand
TCCGTGGAGGCGAAGCGGACGGAATCGCTGGCGGAGCCCGTGCGGTCCAGGTTGTCGAAGAAGACATTGTCCTTGCTGGGCTGGATGGGCTGGACCACTTCGGCGTCGAAGGTGAGCGTCATCTCGGGAGCCGCCGGGTCGTTGGAGACGACGACGATGGACTTGCGCACGATGCCGCGCTGGCCCTTGGGGTCGAAGGTGGCCTCGATGTCCGTGCTCTCGCCGGGCTTCACGGACCAGGCGCCCGTCACCGTGGAGGTGCACCCGCAGGCGGGGCGCACATTGGTGATGCTGAGGGTCGCGTTGCCCGCGTTCGTCACCTTGTAGAGGTGGCTCACCTTCTTGTCGGGGCTGATGCGGCCGAAGTCGAAGTGCGTCGTGTCGAAGGTGATCTTCGGAGCTTGGGCCAGCAGCAGGGCGGGCATCAGGAAGGGCAGGGCGCGGCGGATCATGGGGACCTCTGGAAGCTTCTAGATTATTCCGGGCAGGGCGGGCCGGGGAGCGAGAAGTGGCGAGACCGGGGCCTCTCCTTCCAGCACGGATGCGGCGATGGGCCAGATGGATTCAGGATCCAGCCGCGCCATGCAGCGGTGGTCGATGGGGCATTCGCGCAGGTAGCAGGGCGCGCATTCCACTTCCGCCCAGAGGGCGCGGGCGTTGCGGCCCAAGGGGTGGGAGGTGCGCGGCGAGGTGGGTCCGAAGATCCCCAGGGTGGGCGCGCCGAGAGCCGCCGCGAGGTGCATGGTGCCGCTGTCGTTGGCGACGACGAGCGAGGCTTCCGCCAGCAACCCGCCCAGGGCGGCGAGGCTCGTCTTCCCCGTGAGGTCCAGCAGGCCCGGGACCGCCTCGGTCATCGCGCGGCCTAGCTCGGCCTCCTCCTGGCGGCCGATGACGGCGACGGGGATCCCCTCCTCCGCCAGCCGCTGGGCGAGCCGGGTCCAGGAAGACAGGGGCCATTGTTTCGCCGTGCCTCCGGCGGCCCCGGGGGCGAGCAGGGCCATGGGCCGGCCGTCGTCGCGGAGGAAGGGCGCGGCGGCCGCCTTCCATTCGAGCGGCGGCGCGAGGTCGGCGACCGTCGTCGGCAGATCGGATCCCGCCTGCAGGGCGCCTGCGACGAGGGCCCGGAAGCGCAGCGCGTAGTGGGCGGAATCATCCCAGCGGGGCAGGGCCCGCGTGAGGAGGGGCCGCCTTCCCTGGGCGCTCCAGCCCCAGCGCTCCGGCACGCGGCCGAGGAAGACCTCCATCGCCGTTCCGAACGATTTCGGCAGGACCAGCGCCGCGTCGGCCTCCGCCTCGCGGATGAGGCGGGCGCGCTCCAGCAGCTTCGGCGACCAGGGCAGCACCGTGCCGAGGCCGTAGGCCTTCACCACTTCGGCCACGGCGGGTTTGGCGACGAAGACCAGCTCCGCGCCGGGCCGCAGCGCCTTCAGCAGCCGCAGCGCCGGCGCCTGCATCACGGCGTCGCCGAGCCAGTTGAGGGAGCGGATCAGGATGCGCATGTATCCGCTTCCAGCATGGGTTCGAGGCGGGACCAGACCGTCTCCGGGCTCAGGCCCGACAGGCAGGGATGGCCGTCCACGACACAGACCTTGGCCATGCAGGGCGAGCAGGGCACGCCCTCGCGGCGCAGGAACTGGGCGCGCGGGCCGTAGGGCGCGGAGGCCAGCGGGTCCGTCGCGCCGAAGAGGGTGAGCACCGACGTTCCGCACGCGGCCGCGAGATGGCAGAGGCCGGAGTCGTTGCCGAGCGCGCCCGCCGCCCCCGCGAGCCAGGCCGCGGCTTCGGGCAGGCTCGTCGAGCCGCAGAGGTTGAGGCCGGAGCTCCCGGCGACGAAGGCGCCCAGCTCGCGTTCGGGCGCGGAGCCGAGCGCGACGATCAAAAGGCCCTTCGCTTCCGCCATCGCGGCGAGGGCGCGGAAATGCGACGCCTCCCAGATCTTCGCGGGCGTGCCCGCGCCGGGCACGAGGCAGAGGTAGGGGCGCGCCGGTCTCTCGATGCGGGCGCCCGGCTTGAACCCGGCCCAGGGCAGGCGGCCGAGCTCCGGCCAGCGGCTGGCGAGGGCGTGGGCGTAGCGGTCGAGGAAGTGGCCGGGCGCGCCGCGGAAGGGCGCGGCATGGGTGTTCAGCAGGCGGCCGAGCCCGTCCGATGGGCCGATGCGCTCCGGAACCCGCGCGAGGAAGGCGCCAAAGGCGGGGCGCAGCGATTTGGGGAAGTGGACCGAGCGCGCGGCGCGGTGGCGCTTCAAGATGGAAGCCATCTGGCCAGGGCCGGGCTTGCCTTCGTCGGGCAAGACGGCATCCGCCAGGTCCGTGCCCTCCACGAGCCCGACCATCGCGGCCGGCCCCCACACGACGAGCGGCGTCTCCTGGAGCCGCCGCAGGGCCCGCAGCACGGGGAGCTGCATCGCCACATCTCCGAGGAGGCGCGGCAGGCGCACCCAGGTGGCGCCGGACGGGATCGCGCTCATCGCAGCGCCTCCAGCGCCCGCAGGGCCTCAGCCGGATCGAGGCGCTCCATGGCGCCGCCCAGATCGGCTTCGGCGCCGGAGTACTGAAGCGCGGCGACGCGCGGGCCGAGCGGTTTCCAGCGGTCGGGGCCGTGGGAGGCGCGGCGACCCATGAGGCAGAGCGTGGGCACGCCCAGCGCGGCTGAGAGATGGGCCGGGCCGGTGCTCGGCGAGATCACCGCGTCGCATGCGGCGAGACGCGCCATCAGGCCCCGCAGGTCCGCGGGCGCGGGTTGCGAGGCTTCCGGCGGCGCGAGGACGATGGGGTGCCACCCGGCTTCCTGGAATGCGGCGCGAGCGCGCTCCCACCACGCGTCCGAGGGGGCGGCGCCCGCGCCGCTGCCGCGCAGGACGAGCCCCAGGCGGGGCCGGGGCCAAGCCGCGAGGTCGCGCTCCCCTCCGGCGCGCTCTTCGTCCGAAAGCACCAGCCGGGGCGGATCGGGCTCGCCGTCCGCCCATCCGAAGGGCGCCAGGAAGTCCAGGGCGTGCAGGGCCTCATGGCGGCCCGTGCCCGTGCGCCCCTTCCAGAGCCGGTGCGTCGCGGCGAAGATCTGCCCCAGGCCGCGCGCGCGGCCGACGCGGATCTTCACGCCCGCGGCCTTCGCGGCGGGAAGGAGTTTCCGATCTCGGTGACCCAGGTTCAGGACCGCGTCGGGCCTGAGGGCGCGGAAGAGCGCGGGGAGATCCTGGCCCGGCTGGCGGAGGTGGACGCCCGCGATGCCTGGGAGATTCTCCAGGATGGGCGCGGTCGCGGGCTTCACGAGCCAGTGGATCTCCGCGCCGGGGTCGCGCGCGCGGATCCGCGCCATCACCGGCAGGGAGACCATGAGGTCGCCCAGGGCGTCGGTGCGGCACAGGAGGAAGCGCATCCGGCCATGGTCCGGCGCGGGGCCTTCGCGGTCAACGCTGGCGGCCCGGCTGCGGCATACTGAGTTTCCGATTTCCACCATGCCATCACCGCCGCGCCACATTCTGCTGCTCGAGGACGAACAGGGCCTCCGCGAAGTGCTGGGCCTCACCCTGGCCCAGGAGGGCTTCCGCTGCACGGAGGCGCGGGGCCTGAAGGAGGCCCAGGCCGCGCTGGAGAAGGGCGGCTACGACGGCGTGCTGAGCGATCTGCGCCTGAAGGACGGCTCGGGCATCGAGCTGCTCACCTGGATGAAGGAGCGGGGCCTCTCGCTGCCCGTGGTGATCATGACGGCTTACGCCACCACGGAAACGACGGTGCAGGCGCTCAACCTCGGCGCGGTGGACTTCATCACGAAGCCTTTCCGCAACCAGGACCTCATCGCCACGCTCAAGGGCCTGCTGGCGGAGGCTGAGGCCCCGGCCCTGGGCGACGCGCTGGAGGTGGTGGGCGAGCTCGTGGGGGTCGGCCAGACCATGCGCAAGATCCAGGCGCTGGTGGGCAAGGTGGCGCGCGCGGACAGCACGGTGCTGCTCACGGGCGAGAGCGGCACGGGCAAGGAGGTCGTCGCGCGCCTCATCCACCGCTATTCGGATCGCGGGAACGGGCCCTTCGTGGCCGTGAACTGCGGCGCGCTGCCGGAGAACCTGCTGGAGAGCGAGCTGTTCGGCTTCGAGAAGGGCGCCTTCACCGGCGCCACGGCCACCAAGCGCGGGCTCTTCGAGGAGGCGGAGGGCGGCATCCTCTTCCTCGATGAAATCGGCGAGATGGCGATGCCGCTCCAGGTGAAGCTGCTGCGCGCCCTGCAGGAGCGGAAGGTGCGGCGCCTGGGCTCGGCGGAGGAGCGCCCCGTGGACGCCCGCGTCATCACGGCCACCAACCGGCAGCTGCGGGAGCGGGCCGAGCGCGGCGATTTCCGCGAGGACCTCTTCTACCGCCTCAACATCCTGCACATCGAGCTGCCGCCGCTGCGGGAGCGCGCCGAGGACTTGGGCGTGCTGGCCGACCACTTCATCCGCCGCGCCTGCGAACGGCTGGGCAAGGCGCCCATGCCCTTGCATCCGGAGGCCCTGGAGACGCTGCGCGCCTACCGCTGGCCGGGCAATGTGCGCGAGCTGGAGAACCTCATGGAGCGCTGCGTGGCGCTCAATCCCGGCGGCCCCGTCACCCGCGACCTTTTCCCGGACGTGGTGCTCGCCGGGGGCCCCCAGGCGCCTTTGCCCGCGCTCGCCCTGCCCGCCGACGGGGTGGATCTGGAGGCCTGGATGCAGGCCATCAAGGGCCACTTCCTCCGCCGCGCCCTGGAAGAGGCTGGCGGCGTGAAGACCAAGGCCTGCCGCCGCCTGGGGATGAGCTTCCGCGCCTACCGCTATTGGCTCCAGGAACTGGGCGGGGTGGAGGCCCTGCCGGCGGACTTCCCGCGCCCGGAGGCTTTCCCGCCCTCTCCGGACACGGACGGAACGGAAGGCCCGGGAGACGCATAGCTTCCTGTGATTCGTTGATTTCCCAGCGATTCCTGGCACACTGGAGCGCTTGGGCGGCCTGTCGCTGGCGGCTGCCGCTCCATTACCTGGAAGGTCCGCCATGTCCCGCCAAAAGGGCTTCAGCCTGCTCGAACTGCTCGTCGCCATGATGATCCTGGCGGTGCTGGGGACCCTTGGCTTCCAGCAGATCCGCAAGCACACGGCCCAGGCCCGCTACCTCAAAGCCAAGGACGACATGCAGGTGGTGGCCGACGGCCTCGCCCAGTACTACCTCAAGCATGGCCGCTACCCCGACTTCTCCAATTACGCCGCGATGGTGGATGCGAACTCTCCGCTGGTGAAGGAGAGCCTCATCAAGACCAACATGTCGCCGGACGATCCCTTCAGCCAGCCCTACCAGGGCCAGTCCAACCCGCGGAGCTACACGCTGACCTGCCTGGGCGATCCCAACGACCAGGACGATCACGGCACCTTCTCCCTCACCCCCGACCAGGGCCTGAGTGTCGGCGGCGCCGCGCCGGGCGCGCCCTCCGCTCAGGGCGCGCCTGCGGGCGACAAGGGCCCGGCCACCGGGGCCCCGGCCCCCAAAGGCAAGTAAGTGATCGACCGCCACAAGCTGCCCCAGGAGGGCCTCCGCCTGAAAGGCGCCTTGCAGCAGCTGGCGCTGGAAGGGGAGGACCGCCTGCTGGACGCGGCCTATGAAGTCTTCCTCCTGCCCTCGGGCCAGGATCTCTTCATCGATGTGAAAGGCCATGGCACCTGGCAGGGCGCCTGCGCCCGCTGCCTCGCTCCGCTGGACCGGCCCCTCGCGGTGTCGGCCCAGTACCTCGGCAGCCCGGAACAGGACCTCGCCAGCCGCGGCGAGCACACCCTCGGCAGCCAGGATCTCGATGTCGTCTTCCTCCCCGGAGACGAGCTCGACGAGGCCGACCTCGCCCGCGAGCAGTTCGAGCTGCAGGCCCCCCGGCATCCGCTCTGCCAGGAGGACTGCAAGGGGCTTTGCCCCGTGTGCGGCAAGAACTGGAACAAGGGGCCCTGCGCCTGCCCCGCCGAGGCCTCGAAGCCCGAAGGCGCCCTGGCCCGCGCCCTCAAGGGCGTCCGGCTGGACCTCGAATCCTGAACGCTTGTAAACTTTCTAACCGGAGCCTGCCATGCCGAATCCCAAGCGCCGCCACTCCAGGGCCCGCCGCGACCGCCGCCGCGCCCACGATGCCCTCGACACCATGAGCTCCACCAACTGCGCCAACTGCGGCTCGGCCAAGCTCCCGCATCGCGTCTGCCCCAGCTGCGGCCACTACCGCGGCAAGCAGGCCGTCCGCGTCGCCGCCAACTAAAGGCACAAGGGCGCGTGGGCACCTGCCGCATTGCGCTGGACGCGATGGGGGGCGACCACGCCCCTCAGGCGACCCTGGATGGCGCCCGCCAGGCTCTCGAGAGCTGGCCGGACCTGGAGCTCCTGCTGGTGGGCGATGAGGCCCGCCTGCGCGGAGCTCTGTCCGCGCAGGGGCTCGCGGGCGACCTCTCCCGCCGTTTCGAGGTGGTGCACGCCGCATCCGTCGTGGACTTCCACGACGAGCCCATGTCGATCCTCAAGGAGAAGAAGGACAGCTCCATCCGCCTCGCGGCCCAGGCCGTGCGGGAGGGCAAGGCCGACGGCATGGTGAGCATGGGCCACACGGGCGCGGCGATGATCGCCAGCACCCTCGTCATCGGGAAGCTGCCCGGCGTCGAGCGCCCCGGCCTCGCCAGCCTCATGCCCAACCTCACTGGGAAGCCCACGGTGTTCATCGAAGTGGGCGCCAACATCGATTCGCGCCCCGAACACATCGCCTGCTTCGGCCTCATGGGCGCGGTCTTCGCGGAGCAGGTGCTGGGCCTCGCCTCGCCCAAGGTTGGCGTGCTCAGCGTGGGCGAGGAGGACTCGAAAGGCACGAGCGTGACGCTGGAGGCCGCGGAGCTCCTGCGCGCGATGGACCTCAACTTCGCCGGCAACGCCGAAGGCCGCGACATCTGGAACGGGAAGTTCGATGTCATCGCCTGCGACGGCTTCGTCGGCAACGTGGTCCTCAAGAGCGCTGAGGGCATGGCGAAGATGGTGAGCACGGGGCTGAAGGACGCGCTGATGTCCAACCTCCGCGCCAAGCTCGGCGGCTGGCTCGTGAAACCCGCGCTGCAGGATTTCTTCAAGCAGCTGGACTACCGCGAATACGGCGGCCTGCCCCTGCTCGGCATCAAGGGCGTCTCCGTCATCGGGCACGGCTCCAGCAACGGCCGCGCCGTGAGGAACGGCATCGGCGCCGCCATCCGCGCCGTGGAAGGCCGCCTGCATGAGCGCATCCAGGCCCGCCTGGCGCAGCTCGCGCCGAAAAGCTGAACAAGCGACAGGAGCAGCCCATGAGCAAAACCGCCTGGCTCTTCCCCGGTCAAGGCTCCCAGGCCGTGGGCATGGGTGCGGCGCTGGCGGCCTCCGAGGCCGCGGCCCAGGCCGTGCTGCAGGACGCGGACCACGCGCTGGGCTTCACGCTCTCGAAGCTCATGGCCGAGGGACCGGAAGACCAGCTCAAGCTCACCGAGCACACGCAGCCCGCCATCCTCACGCACTCGACGATGGTGGTGCGGGCCTACGCCCACAAGCTGCCCAAGCCCGATTTCGCGGCGGGGCACAGCCTTGGTGAATACTCGGCGCTCGTCGCCATCGGCGCGCTCTCCTTCTCGGACGCGGTGAAGACGGTGCGGGAGCGCGGCCGCGCCATGCAGGAGGCCGTGCCCGTGGGCGTCGGCGCCATGGCCGCCATCCTCGGCATGAGCGCGGGCGATGTGGAGGCGAGCTGCGCGGAGGCCCAGGCCTCCACCGGCAAGGTCGTCGTCCCCGCCAACTTCAACGGCCCCGGCCAGATCGTCATCGCGGGCCACGCGGAAGCCGTGGAGGCCGCCATGGAAGCCGCCAAGGCCAGGGGCGGGCGCAAGACGATGAAGCTGCCCGTGAGCGCGCCCTTCCACTCGCCGCTCATGAAGCCCGCCCAGGCGCGCATGCTGCCCGTGCTCGGCGCGCTGGCCTTCAAGGCGCCGATCTGCCCGCTTGTGAACAATGTGGACGCGGCTGTCGTGCGCGAGCCTGAGACTTTGCGCGACGGCCTCGTGCGCCAGATCCCCGGCGCCGTGCGCTGGGAAGCGATCATGGACCGGCTCTTCGAAGAAGGCGTCACGCGGTTCCTCGAGCTCGGCCCCGGCAAGGTGCTCAGCGGCCTCGCCAAGCGTCAGGCCAAGGAGCGCGGGATCGAAGTCGAGACGATCGCCATCGCGGGCCCCGAGGACCTGGCGCAGTTGGGGTGACCGCTCTCGTCTACCTCCATGGCTTCAGCTCGGCGCCGGGCGGGTCGAAGGGCTCGTTCTGCCGCGCCTGGGCGGAGGCGCGGGGCATCCCCTTCCACGCGCCGGATCTGAACCTGCCGAACTTCGAATCGCTCACGGTGACGGCGCAGGTGGAGGCCGTCGAGGCGCTGCTGGAAACGCTCCCGCATCCGCCGGTGCTCGCGGGCTCTTCGCTGGGCGGCTTCATCGCGACGGCGGTGGCGCAGCGGGGCGCGCGGCTGAGCTCGCTGATCCTGCTGGCGCCGGCCATCGGCTTCGCCGCGCGGCGCATGGCCTCGCCCGCCTGGGCCGGCTACCGCGAAACGGGCGAGACTCAGGTCCATCACTACGGCCAGCAGCGCGTGCTGCGCCTGGGCCCCGCGTTGCGGGACGATCTGCCGCGCTGGACCGGCGATGAGACCTGGCGCGTCGCCCTGCCGACGGTGATCCTCCACGGCCGCCACGACGAGTCCGTGCCCCTGGCGGCGAGCGAGGCCTACGCCGGCCGGAACCCATCGGCCCGGCTCCACATCCTGGAAGATGACCACGCGCTGCTGGCGCCAGCTTCCCTCGCCCTGCTTGAAGCCACGCTCGAAGAGGCCTTCCGATGATGCCGCTCCAGACCCCGCCCGCCCTCCCTTCCCCCGCGCCCGCCGACCGCGAGGTCGCCTTCCCGGGGTTCAACGGCGTGGCGCTCAAAGGCAGCATCCGGGCTTCCGCGTCCCCGGCGCAGGGCCCGCCCTATTTCGTCGTGATGGTGGCGGGCTCGGGCCCCACCGACCGGGACTGGTCCAACCCGTTGATTCCTTTCCCGAGCCACGGCGGCCGCGATTTCGCCGCCTGGCTGGCCTCCCAGGGGCTGGGCTCGCTGCGCTACGACAAGCGGTTCATCGGTTCGCGTGATCCCAAGCTCGACATCTCGCTGGACGCCCAGGTGGGCGACATCAAGGCGGCGATCGCCGCGGCGCGCGCGCTGCCGGAAGCAAAGGGGAAGAAGCTCCTTCTCGCGGGCCATAGCGAGGGCGCGCTGCTGAGCCTCCTCGCCGCCTCCGACGCGGACGCGCTGCTGCTCATCGGCCTGCCTCCCAAGCCCATGGGGGCGCTCATCGAAGAGCAGGTGGGGCGCCAGCTCGAGGGCGCGCCGGAGGCGGTCCGCAAGGCGAACATGGACTACCTGCGCGGCACCCTCGACGCCATCCGTCACGCCACGGAGCCGCCAAAGGCGGGCGAGCAGGTCTTCCCCGCGCTCCAGAGCCTCGGGAAGTCGATGATGGCGCCGGAGTCCGTCGGCTTCGTGCGCGGCACCCTTGATCTCGACCCCTGGAAGCTCGCGGCGCGCAGCGCGGTGCCCACGGCCGCCGTCTACGGGGAGGAGGACGAGCAGAGCTTCCCGCCGGAGAAGGCGCCCGCGGACTTCCACGGCGCGTTCCTCCTCATCCCCCAGGCGAACCACCTGCTGAAACGCGAGACGCGGGCCAAGGCGGACCTGAGCGCGCCTCTCGCGGTCAGCGCCTACGGCGACGACACGCCCCTGGCGGACCTGTCGAAGCTGGGAGCCTGGATCAAGGCCCTCAAGTAGACGCGCGAGCCCCGGGCGGGGCATGCTCGGTCCAGACTTCCCGGGAGATCCCATGCGCCTCGCGCCCGCGCTCGTCGGCCTGCTCGCCGCCTCCGCTTCCGCCCAGTCTCCTGTCCCGGCCTTCGACACGGCCGTGGCCCAGCTCAAGGCCCGCGTCGTGAAGGACGGAGGCTCCGGCCTCGTCGTCATGGTCCAGCGGACCGAGGTGTTCGGCGTGGCCTTCAAAGTGCAAGCGGTGGATGCCAGCTTCCAGGCCATCGCCGTGAAACCCTGGGACCGGAACCACGGCTCGATCTTCTCTTACGAGGGCAAGGCCACGGACGCGATTGACGGCAGCGGCCGCCTCAACGAGGAACCCAATGTCCTCTTCGTGGAAGTGGAAGGCGTCGACTTCAACCCGAAGGTGACGCTCAAGCTTCCCCGCCGCGGCGAGAAACCCGAAGTGGCCACCGTCTACATCGGGAAGGGCGGCGAAGCCAAGTAGGCCGCGCCGCCCTTCAACCGCATGGATTGCGTTACTTCCCGGGAGGAACCCTATCCCCGTTTCCTGGATCCGGGTCGATGGTCATGCTCGTGCTGGCGCTCTCGGCGGCTTGACCGCCCCCATGCTTGAGCGTGACCGTGCCATCACCATTCAGGGTCAGGGTCCAGCCGTTCATGGCGGTGATGGTGTACTGGGTATTGCCAGGCAGGTTATTCCACTCGCGATGGGCCATGGAGGCTCCTTGGGAAGGGGGTGATGGGTGGGATTGCAATCATCATGACGAGGCGGGGGAGCTTTGGAAACGGGAACGCAGTTCCTCCAGCTCCGCGCGGATCTCCGGGGCGTCGTGCTTGGGGTCCTGGATGGCCAGGGCCAAGTGGTCCAGGGCGGCGGCGCGGTCTCCCTTCAGGTAGGCGGACCAGGCCTGGGCCCGGAGCAGATAGGGGTTGCCGGGGATGAGGCCGGCCGCGCGGTTCAGCAAGGAGCCACCGAGTCTTGCATCGTGAAGGCGAAGGAAGCATTCGGCCTCAGCCGCCAATTCCTGGCCAAGACGGGTGGCATCCCGAGTCGCTTCGGACGCGCCACTCGCCTGCTGGTAGCCCGTGACGGCTTTCCGGAGTTGGCCAGAGCGACGATCCAGTTCGGCCAGATAAAACCCGGCCTGCCCTTGGGCGTAGGTGTCGGGAATCGCCCGGGCCTTGTCGAGAGATCGTTGGAACCATGAACGCGCGGTCTCTTCATGACCTTCCATGTGGGCGCAGATCCCCAGGTTGCGGGATCCGCTGACCACGCCCCTGGTCTCGCCGTTCTTCTCGCGCAAGGCGAGGGCCCGCTCCAGGACCGGCCGGGCCTCCGTGGGCCGGAACCCGGAGAGCAGCGTCACTCCGAGGTTGTTGAGCCCCAAGGCCTCCCCGGATTCGTTTCCGACGGAGCGGGCGGCTTCGACGCCCTGCTGATAAGCCCGCGCGGCCGCCGTGAGATCGCCCTGTTCCAGCGCGAGGTTGCCGAGGTTGGCCAGCACCTGCGCGCGCATGATCTGGTCTCCGGCGCGCGTGGCCGTATCCAGCGCCTCGGCGTAGCGCTGCCGGGCCTCATCAGGGTTATTCCGGATCTCGGCGACGCGGCCCAGTCCATTCAGGCAATAGCCCATGCCTTGGAGATCCGACTGTGTCTTCGTCTGGCTCAGCCCCTGCTGGAAGTACGCTTCGGCCGTGCCAAGTTCACGCAATGAGAGCGCATCTTTGGCGAGGAGCTGGAGAATGACGGATTCCTGGAAGGGGTTGACGTCTTTGCGCGCTGAAACCAACGCCCAGCGCAGGGCCGGTTCAGACTCTGGATTGGATAAGTTCATCAGGTCCGCGGCGTAGACAGTCACCGCTTCGGTCCATTCCGGAGCCGCGTAAGCGGCCTTAGCAACCAACGGCTCGGCCTCCGCGTAGTGCCCTAGGCGGTACGCCTCCCTACCTTGCGAATAGGCGGCGAAGGCCTCGGGCGGAATGGCGTAGGAGCTGTTCTCCCCTTCCTTGTCGAAGGGCGCGACGGCTTTCATGAGGCGGCGCGCGGTCTCGTTGGAGATCAGGGTGGATTGGAGGATCGCCGTGGAACTGGTGGAGGCTTCCACGTCCCCTTCGGAGCGGCTGCGGCCCGAGAGATCGCTCAGCGTGTAGTGGAGCCGGTCTTGCCCGCCGCCGCGCCGCACTTCGCCGGCCAGCAGGAGATCGGCTCCCAGGGCTTTGGCGAGGCGTTTCTGATCGGCGGGCGAGGCCTCGGCGGGGTTGAGTTTCAGGACCCGCGCCGCTTGGAAGAGCGCGTCGCTGTCGAGGACTTGCAGCTTGGGAGAGCGGCGGAGGGCGCTGGCCACGAGATCGGCGAGGCCCAGCTCGGTCTGGGCGGTCAGGGAGGCCTGCCCGGTCGCGTTCTTGAATCCCATCACGGCCACGCGGGCGGGGCGGCCCTTGACCAGGCCCGCGAGCACGCCACGGCCGAAGAGCCAGTAGCCGCCGAGGACAAGCAGGACCACGGAGGCGGCGCTCATCCCCGACCACCAGAGGGCGCCGTGCGGGCCTAGCAGGTCCGCCAGCGCGGCGGCGGTCTCTCCTGCCGTCGGGCGATCCTTGGGCTTGGGCGCCAGCATGCGGTCCACGAGGGCCCGGTACGCCTTGGAGGCTTGGCGGCGCTGGAGGCCGATGCGGCGGTTGTCCACCACGGAATCCAGCGAGTCGCGGCCTTCGCCCGGGAAAGGCCGCTCGCCCGCCACCATCTCGTGGGCGAGGATGCCCAGGGTGAAGATGTCGCTGGGCGGGCCCACGGGCCGGGCCAGGGCCTGCTCCGGACTCGTGTAGCCCAAGGTGCCCATGAAGCTGCCCACGAGCGTGAGGGACCGGCCCGAGCCCGAGGGGGGCCCTGAACTGCCGAAGCCGGCCGCGAGGGTCTCCGCGTCTCCGGGGTCCGCGATGAGGGCTGGGGCCTCGCCGGTGGGCGCTTTCTCGCGCTCTCCCGAACCGTCCGAAAAGCGGACGAGGCCGAAATCCAGGACTTTTGCGTGGCCTCCGGGCGTCACCATGATGTTGCTGGGCTTGAGGTCGCG
>DATJFC010000120.1:0-11996 GCA_035495995.1 Holophagaceae bacterium | reverse complement strand
GAGGACGGAAATCTTCTCGACCCGGGTGAGCCCTTCGCAGGGTCCGGCATCAGCAGGACGCGATCCATCGCCTAATCCAGACCCGCCGGTTCGCGTAGGCTGGGTTCGGAGGTGGCTCTTGGCCGCAGGAAGTGCGCGTTGGCTTGCTTGGCTCGGTGCCGCCGCGGCGTTGATGGGCATGGTCGGCCTCGCCATCGCGCTGCGCGTCCAGGAGAACGCAGGCAAAGCCTGGCCCATCAGCCGCGCCGTGGTGGCGCGGCTCGCCACGGACGAGGGGGCCCGGGACCTCTACGCCAAGAATCCCCGCCTTGCCGAAGACTACCCCTCGCCCGACGCCTTCCTGGCGGCCGTGGCGGCCCAGCGCTCCGCCTTCGGCGCCCTGCCCGCCCGCCGTTCCGATCAGGAATTCCAGGCCGAGTCCGATCCCGACAGCCTCAGCGTCGAGGCCAAAGGCACGGGCGGGGCCTGGATGGAATTGAATGTGGAGCGCAGCGACGGTTCCGCGGCGGGGCATGCCGCCATCGGCGAAGGCATCACCTACCTCGGCTTCGCCGCGGACGAAGCCGGGCTCGAAGCCCAGCGCAAAGCCCTCCGCGCCGTCTTCCACGAGGCCCGGTGGGCCGAGTTCAGGGCCGTCGAGCAGGCGATGCTCACCGACGAGGGCGTGGAAGCCCTGCTCAAGGCCCAGCCCGCCCTCGCCAAGGACGAGGCCGCCCGGGCCGCCTTCCTGAAGCAGGCCCAGAGCTGGCGGCCCCGCCTCGCGGTCCATCAGCCTCCAGCCACCTGGAAGGAGGCCGAGGCCGCGGACGAGAAGGACGAGCTGGTGTCCATGCAGCGCCGCAGCGGTGACGGCTGGGGCGACCACCTCGAGGTCGGTTGGCGGCTGAGGGACCACGCCTGGTTCCGCGCCACCTGGGAAGATGGCCACCTCAGCAAAGTCACGGTGGGGGACTAGGCGAGCCGCCCCACCAGCGCCGCCAGCGCGGTCTCCGTGCGGAGCACCCGCGACCCCATGGAGACGGCTTCGAAGCCGGCGCGGACGAAGCTGTCCAGCTCCGGCCCGACCCAGCCGCCTTCGGGGCCGAGCGCGAGAACCGCCGGGCCTTCGAGCCCGCGCGGGCATGGCGCTTCCGCGCCCGGATGCGCGAGCAGCCGGCGCGCAGCCCCGCCCATCCGCGGCAGCTCTTCTTCCAGAAAAGGGACGAAGAGCCGCGCGAGCTTCAACTCCGGCAGCGCGGTGTCCCGGGCCTGCTCCAGGCCGAGGATGAGCTGCTCCCTGAGATGGTCCGGCTCCAGCTTGGGGCTGGCCCAGTAGGCCTTTTCCACGCGCCAGGCGTTGAGCAGCACGATGCGCGCGACGCCCAGGGCCGCCGCCGATTGCAGGCAGCGGTCCAGCACCTTGGGCCTCGGCAGCGCCAGCAGCAGCGTGAGCGGCAATTTGGCCGGGGGATCCTGGTCGAGCTCGACCTCCAGCTCCAGCGATTCGGCGTCCAGCTTCGTGATGCGTCCCCGGCCCGCGCGTCCGCCGAGTTTCCCCACCTTCAGCGCGTCACCCGGCTTCGCGCCCAGCACCTCCCGCGCGTGGGCCAGGCGCCGGCCCGAGAGGCGGGCGCGGTCCGGCGCGAGGAAGTCCTCGTCGACCAAGAGTAGGAGATTCACGCTTTCAGCCTAGCGCAGTGACAAGCCTGGTCTATCCTTCCAGCCAATGGGCAAGATCCTTCAGGCATGATCTCAGTCCGGCGGCTTCTTCTCCGCGAATTCCTGATTGTCGGGAGTCTCGCGGTGATCCTCCTGCTGGGCGCGCGGGGAACCGCGGAACTGCTGGTGCTCCGCGAGCAGTCCACGAGCCAGGCCGAGGCCGGGGGGAAGCTCCTGGTGGACGGGATCAGCCATCAGACCCGTGATGCGGAAGAGCTCGGAGGCGCCCTCGCGCTCATGTGGCGGCGCGGCGAGCTCGCTCCGGACCATCCGGGGACGGAGCTGGCCCTGGAAGGGCTCCTCAGGCAGTCCCACGCGCAGAACCTCATCCTGGTCGATACCCAAGGCCGCATCGCCAGCGCGCATGCCTTCGATGGTTCGTACAGGACCCGCTCCGTCGTCCTGGCCGGGGGCACCCCCCGGATCATCGAAAAGGTCTGGGACGAGGACGGCCGCGTCGCCGGCAGCGCGCCCCTGGACCTCGTGGTCCCCGACTACACCCAGCGCCCCTGGTACCGCTTGGCGATGGAGAGCCCCTCCCCCGCTTGGACGGGGGTCTACCTATTCATCAGCCCGGAGACGGCGGGCGTGACCTATTGCCGGAAGGTGGTCGACGGCGGCGGCAGGACGCTGGGCGTGGTGGGCGTGGACCTCCGGCTCGACAAACTGGAGCAGCTCACGCGCAAGTACAAGCCGACGCCCCAGGCCTTGGTCTGTCTCACGGCGAAGGATGGGAGGCTGCTGGCCTCTCCGGACACGGAAGACGGCGGGGCCCTGGACGGGACCGGAACGAATCCGCTCACCCAGGCCGCATCCAGCTCTGGCGAAGCGGACCACGGCTGGCCCCTCGTGAGGGCCGGCGGCCGGTTCTGGCTGGTCCACCGCGATGAGATCCGGGGGCCCGGCTGGAAGCTCCTGATCGCCATCCCGGTCGAGGACCTCATATCGAGACCCCGCAAGATCACCCTGGTGGCGCTGTTCGTCGGCTTCCTGACCATCCTGGGGATCGCCTTTCGGCTCGCGGTAGTCTCGCGGCGCATCACGCAGCCGCTCATCGAGCTCGCGCGGAGCAGCGAGGGCCTTCTGGCGGGACATCTCACGCCCCTTCCCCCGACGGACATCCACGAGCTCGCCCAGGCCCGGGCCGCGCTCGAAGCCGCCTCGGCCGGGATGAAGGAGCGCCACCAGCTCGAGCTGGAGCTCCAGCGGGTGCAGCGCCTCGAGCTGGTGGGCACCATGGCGGCCGGGCTCGCCCACGACATGAACAACCACTTGGCCGCCATCCAGGGGCAGATCCAGGTGGCCGCCTTGAAAGCGCCGGAGGGGCCACAGGCGCCTCACATCGCTCAAGCCGGAGAGGCTTGCGGGCGGATGGCCCGTCTTCTCCAGGATCTGGTCTCCTTCGGCAAGCCCCGGGAGCATTCCGTCGACAAGGTCGACCTGAACGCGCTCGTCGCGCAGGCCGGGAAGCTGCTCGAGCACAGCCGCGGCAAGCGCATGCAGGTGGAGCTGGATCTGGACCAGACGAATCCGGCCGTGGTCGGGGACAGGATCCAGATCGAGCAGGTGATCCTCAATCTGGGCTTCAACGCCAAGGACGCCAGCCGGGAGGGCGGGCGCCTGAGCCTCATGACGGGGCACAAGGACGGCGAGGCCTTCTTCGAAGTGAGCGACACCGGCACGGGCATGACGGCGGACGTGAAGGATAAGCTCTTCACGCCCTTCTTCAGCACCAAGCGGGACCAGGGCACGGGGCTGGGGCTCGCCATGGTCGCCAGCATCGTCAAGGCCCACGAGGGGCGCATCACGGTCGAGTCCGAGCCGGGCCACGGCAGCATCTTCACCGTCTGGCTGCCGCTGGCCAAGGACCGCTAGGCCTTCCGCTTCTTCGGCTGCTTTTTCCGCGAGGCCCTCGCCGCGACGGAGAGCGCCTCGCGCATCCACTCCGGCAGGCGCTCCTCGTCCTCCAGCACCTCGCCCGGGAGCTCGTAGTAGCCGCCCATGGTCTTGCCATCCTTGAAGGGGTCGAAAGCGCCCATGCCGGCTTCCGCGAACCGCGGCCGGGTGGCGTCGTCCACCTTGAAGTAGAGGCGGTCGTCGTCGATGAGGGCGAAGAAGAGGCCCTGCGCGTAGATCCCCATGCCGCCGAACATGGCCCGGCTGGTGACTGGCTCGACGGCGGAGAGCTGCTCGAGGACGAAAGCCTTGTAGGAAGGGGAGACGGGCATGGGAGGGTCCCGGTTGTGACAGATTCCACACTACTCCAGGTCTGTGACGCGGGTCATCGACGGCGGCCGGGCCGGAAGTATGCTCCTGCACGGTTCGATGGAACACGATCTTCGACACAGGAACAGGAAGGGCGGCCGGGATCCCCCGGCGGCGGGACCGGCATCCGCACCCCCGCTACACTCACCCTTCCACCTGGAGTCACCTTCATGTCCCTTTCCTGGTTCGCCGAGAATCCCGGCACCACCACCCTCGTCCTCGTAGGCGCGGGCCTGCTGCTCCTGCTGCTGAGCAAGTGGATCCGTTACATCCCAAACAACCGCGTGGGCATCGTCGAAAAGCTCATCAGCGGCAAAGGGTCCGTCAAATCGGGCCTCATCGCCATGGGCGGCGAGGCGGGCTTCCAGCCCAGCGTCCTGCGCGGCGGCTGGCACATGCTGACGCCCTTCCAGTACCGCATCCACAAGACGCCCCTCGTCACCATCCCCCAAGGCAAGATCGGCTACGTCTTCGCCCGCGACGGCCAGGATCTGCCGCCCACGCAGGCGCTGGCCTCCAATGTGAAGACCCGCGGGTTCCAGGACGCGGAAGGCTTCCTGCAGAGCGGCGGTCAGAAGGGCCCGCAGCGCATGATCCTGCGCGAAGGCACCTACGCCATCAACCTCGTGCAGTTCGTCGTGCTCACGGAGGACCAGCTCTTCTACCTGCCGCTGGACCGCTCCGAGCTGGACACCTTTCAGAAGATGAGCGCCGTCATCGCCGAGCGCGGCGGCTACCGGCCCGTCGTCATCAAGGGCACGGACGATGTCATCGGCGTCATCACGGTCCACGACGGCCCCAGCCTGCCCAGCGACGAGATCATCGCCCCCACCGTGGGCAGCGATCCCGCCAACGCCGCCACCTACCACAACAACTTCCAGGACCCGGACAAGTTCCTCATGGCCGGTGGCCTCCGCGGGCGCCAGCTCCAGGTGCTCGTGGAAGGCACCTACTACATCAACCGCCTCTTCGCGACCGTGGAGGCCGTGCCCAAGACCATCGTCGAGGTCGGCACCGTGGGCGTGGTGGTGAGCTACACCGGCGCCGAAGGCAAGGACATCTCCGGCGAGAACTACAAGCACGGCGAGCTGGTGGCCGTGGGCACGCGCGGCGTGTGGAGCGAGCCGCTGCTGCCCGGCAAGTACGCCTTCAACACCTACGCGGGCAAGGTCGTGATGGTGCCCACCACGAACTTCATCCTGAAGTGGAGCCAGAGCGATGTGGGCGTCCATCGCTACGACGAGAACCTCACCGAAGTGAGCCTCATCACCAAGGACGCCTTCGAGCCCAACCTGCCGCTCTCCGTCGTCGTCCACATCGACTACCGCAAGGCGCCGCTCGTCATCCAGCGCTTCGGCGACATCAAGCGCCTCGTCGAGCAGACCCTGGATCCGATGGTGAGCGCCTACTTCAAGAACGTGGGCCAGACCCGCACGCTCATCCAGCTGCTGCAGGACCGCTCGGCCATCCAGGACCTCAGCAGCGTGCAGATGAAGGAGAAGTTCGAGCAGTACAACCTGGAGCTGCAGGAAGTCCTCATCGGCACGCCCACCAGCGGCCAGCAGGGCGGCCAGATCGAGCAGATCCTCATCCAGCTCCGCAGCCGCCAGATCGCCGAGGAGCAGGTCGAGACCTACACCCGCCAGGAGAAGGCCGCCGTCCAGGAGCGCCAGCTCCGCGAGGCCGAAGCCAAGGCCAAGCAGCAGACCCTGCTGACCGAATCCGACATCGCCATCACGGTCCAGAGCAACCAGGGCAAGGCCGACTACGCCCGCGCCCAGCAGGAGGCGAACCGCATCCAGACCCTCGCCACGGCGGAAGCCGAGAAGGTCCGCATCATGGGCGAGGGCGAAGGCAAGCGCATCAAGGCCATCGCCGAGGGTGAAGCCGAGAAGGCCGCGCGCGTGGGCATCGCCCAGGCCATGGCCATCGAAGAGCAGGTGCGCGCCTACGGCGGGCCCAACTTCCAGCTGGTGCAACAGGTCATGAACCGCTTCGCCGAAGCCATCGAGCAGAGCAAGGTGGATGTCGTGCCCAAGGTCCAGATGTCGGGCGCCGGCGGTTCCGGCAACTTCATCGAAAGCCTGCTGGGCCTCATGCTGAGCCAGAAGGCCGGCGAGCTGGCGGGTGTCGCGGTGGCGCCGCCCAGCGCCGAGGCCGAAGCCCTCAAAGCCGCGCTGAAACAGAGCCTGATGAAGAAGCCCGAAGCCTGAGTTTCAGGGATTTGAACGGAGCGCCCGCGAAAGCGGGCGCTTCACTTCTTGGCGGGAGGCTGGAAGTCCGCGTCCGAGGCCGGGGCGTTGAGCGTGATCTTGTCCACGCGGACGGAGACGGGACCGATGATGACCGTGTAGGCCATGGGGATGCCGTCCATTTCTTGGTAGTCCCAGAAGTCCAGCTCCGTGCCGGCCTTCCCTTCCCCGTTCACCTGGGAGAACTTGAGGAAGGACTTGGGGTCGAAGTACATGGTCTGGACCCGCTTGTCCTTGAGCGTCACCTTGAGGACCAGCGCCTTCTGGTTCTGGAAAGTCTGGGGCCCGAGGTACTCGATCTTGACGCCCTTGGAGGCCGGATCGAGCAGCGGACCGTCGAAGTCCGAATCCAGCACCTTGACCTCTTCCGGCTCCAGGACGCGCGGAGCCTCGGTGTCGGACCAGGCCCAGCCCGTGCGGCCGTCATAGGTCTTGATCTGGATGGTGGCCGGGACGGCAGCCACGCCTTCGCTGGCGGGCTTGGCCTCGGTCTTAGTCTCCAGCCGGATGCGGTCCGGCCGGGCGTTGAGCTGGTCGAAGGAGACCGGGTCCGGCAGCCCCTCGATGTGGCCCAGGATCCGCTTGGATTGGATGGCCTTGAGCTTCGCGAGGCCGCCCTGGGCGTCGTAAATCTTCGCCAGCACCTGGTCCACGGTCAGGGTGGCCGGATCCGCGGGCGCGCCGGCGGGAGGGGCCTGGGCGCAAACAAGGCTCGAAAGCAGCAGCGGGGCCAGGAAACGCATGTTTGACCTTGGGTCGAAGGGCTTGCCTCCATCATGGCCAGGATGCGCTCCCGCGCAACCGTGGGATCATCATCCATGCGCATGGAAGCCCTCCTGGACGAGGCGATCGAGGCCTGCCGTTCCCTGCACCTCCAGGGCTTGCTGGCCGCCGCGGACGGCAATGTGTCGGTGAGGCTGGAGGAGGGCCGCATCGCCATCACCCCGCGGGGCGTGCCGAAGGCATCTTTGCAACGGCAAGATTTCGCCGTGCTGGCGCCGGATGGAGCGGTCCTGCGCGGGAACCCCAGCAGCGAGCGGTCCATGCACCTCGCGGTCTACCAGGCCGTTCCCGAAGCCAAGGCCGTGGTCCACGCCCATCCCGTGACGGCCATCGCCTGGTCCCTGGCGAACCCCGGCGCGGAGGAGCTGCCTTCGGACGCGCTGCCGGAGGTGATCCTCGCCGCGGGCCGCATCCCCCTCGTGCCCATGGCCACGCCGGGCACGGAGGAGATGGGAGCGGCCCTCGCGCCCTTCCTGCCCGCCCACCGCCTGATGATCCTCGCGCGCCACGGCGGCCTCGCCTGGGGCGGCTCGGTGCGCGAGGCGGCCGGCGGCATCGAACGGCTGGAACAGGTGGCGAAGCTCCTCCTCGCCGCGGAAGCCTTCGGCGGCGCGAAGCCGTTGGCGGAACTGGATCTCGCCGCCCTGCGCGCGCTGCGCGAGAAGCTCGGGCCGGGGTTGCTCTGATGAAGCCCTTTCTATCGCTGGGCCTGCGCTACGACGGTTCCCGCCTCTGGGTGCGCGAGCAACGGGGGCTGCCCCATCTGGACCTCGAGGTGGAGGGCACCGACCCCGCCGCGATGGTCAAGCTCATCCAGCGCCTTTCCGTCCGCGGGGCGCCGCTCATCGGAGTGGCGGCGGCGGCCAGCCTCGCCTGTTTCGCGGAGCGCGGCGCCACGGCCCAGGAGTATGAGACGGCACGCCTCGCGCTCCGCACCGCCCGGCCCACGGCCGTCAACCTCATGTGGGCCATGGATCGCATGAAGGGCGCCGCGGACCCGGTGAACGAAGCCAAAGCCATCTTCGACGAGGATGTGGCCCTCTGCGAGCGCATGGCCAATCACGGCGCGGCGCTCATCACGAAAGGCGAAGGCATCCTCACCCACTGCAACACGGGCGGCCTGGCCACCGCGGGCATCGGCACGGCGCTGGGCGTGATCCGGCGCGCCTGGGAGCAGGGCAAGGTGCGGGAGGTCTTCGTGGACGAGACGCGGCCGCTGTTGCAGGGCGCGCGGCTCACGGCCTGGGAGCTGAAGCGCTTGGGCATCCCCTGCACGCTCATCACGGACAGCATGGCGGCGATCCTCCTGCGCGACGGCCGCGTGCAGCGCGTGCTCGTCGGCGCGGACCGCGTGGCCGCCAACGGCGACTTCGCCAACAAGGTGGGCACCTACGGACTCGCCGTGCAGGCCGCCCATCACGGCGTGCCCTTCCACCCGGTGGCGCCCTACTCCACCGTGGATCTCGCCTGCGCCGACGGCGCCGCCATCCCCATCGAGCAGCGGGACGCGGAGGAGGTGCGCCGCGATTGGTCGCCGGTAGTGCCCGTCTTCAACCCGGCCTTCGATGTGACGCCGGTCTCGCTCGTCACCAGCCTCGTCACGGACCGGGGCGTGCTGGATCGGGCCGCGCTCGTGGAAGGCGGGTTGCGGAGCCTGCTGGGCTAGTCCAGGAACAGCACCCAGGTCGCGAAGTCTTCGGTGAATTCCACGAAACGGTGGGCCGTCTGCTTTTCCACGAAAAGGAGATCGCCCGCCTTGAAGGGCGCGCGCCCGCCGTCCCGCTCGAAGACGCCGCTGCCGGAAAGCACGATGTAGAACTCGTCCCGGTCATGGGGCGTCTGGAGGTCCTCTCCCGCGGGGGCGTAGAGCTTCAGCTCCAGCTGCCGGAGGCGCGCGGCCTGGATGGAACGCTGCCCCTCGGGCCCGGGCAGGCGTGCCAGCAGGTCGCGGGGGTCGAGGTGCGGGTTCACGGCACGGGCTCCACTGAAAGCTCTTGCACGTAGATCACTTCGCAGGCGCCCGCGCCCGTGTCGTTCCGCGTGAGGCTGCTGACCCAGTGCCAGCCGTCCGCCGCGTCCGCGCGCACGAGGTAGCCCTTCAGCGAGACGACCTGGCCCGGGCGCAGGGAAAGCACCGCGCGGCGCACCCCGTTGTCGGCGGGGATGAGGTGCATGTTGGCGCTATGGGTCTCGATGTTGCCGCGGGAGATGGGGAATTCCTCGCAGGACCAGTGGTACCAGCGGTCCGACTGGCCGATGTCGAGCTGGTCGAGGACCCGCGTGTCGGACATCTGGCCCCAGCCGAAGGCCACATCCTCAGGCGCCAGGTCCGATTCGCGGTCGAAATGGTAGCGCTCCGTGGACAGGACCCGGGCCTTCATGGAGAAGGCCGCGAGCGCGCTGAGCCTGTAGTCCTTCACCTGCCAGGTCTGCGGATCGCAGGGCGTCTGCGCGGGGTCGTCCGACGCGAGCACGCCGGGCGGCGTGGAGACGGGCCCGGCGGGCCAAAGGGCCCACCCCCCCAACAGGGCGACGAGGGCGAGACCCGCCAGCTTCAGCTTGGGATCCACTTCATCCCAGCTCACGACGCCTTCCCGCTCCAGGCCTGGAGGGCGACGCCCACGACGATGATGGCGAGGCTGAGCCAGCGGATGGGCGGGATGATCTCGCCCAGCCAGGCCTTGGCCATCAGCGCGTTGGCGATGAATCCCAGCGCGAGGAAGGGGTAGGCGTAGTTCACCTCGACCAGGGACAGCGCCTTCAGCCACACGACGACGCTCACCGCGTAACAGGAGAGGCCCGCCAGGATCCACGGCTGCTGGAAGAGCCTCAGCAGCGCCGCGGGCTCGAAGCTCATGCCGTGCGTGAGCCCCTTCTTGAGGCAGATCTGCGCGGCCGCGTTCAGCAGCACGCCCAGCAGGATGAGGGGGATCGCCTTCAAGTTGGGGGCCATCGTCGTCTCCTCAGCGCTTTTCCATGAGCATCCACACATCCTCGCCCTGGTCCAGCTTCACCAGCGGCTGGAAGGAAGCCATCGTTCCCGGCCGGAGGCCCAGGTGGCCGGGTTCCCAGCGGGTGGCGATGACCACGAGGCGGTCGCCGGGCCGCAGCGCGAGGAGCCCCGCGTCGCTGCGGATCTCGGGCATCTTGAGGTCCGTGTAGAGCATGGCTCCGCTGCGGACCTCATCCCAGAAGTAGACGGGGTGGCCCTGCATGAGCGGCAGCGCGGCCTCGGTCCAGCGGCGCGTGTCCTTCTGGGCGTCGAGCTTGTGGAAGCCCCAGGTGCCGGCCAGCGCGAAGAGGAGACCCATCGTCAGGCCCGTTTCGCGCACCAGGTACTGGCCTTCGCCGAGGGCCGCCCGGGTGGCGACGGAGAGCGCGCCCATGGTCGCGGTGAAGGCCATCACGCGGATGAGCGCGTGGTAGGGCGCGATCTGCGCCTGCATCTTCACGCCGCCGGCGCCGAAGGCGAGCGCGAGCAGCGCGCCCGCGAGGAGCCCGAGCCCAAGCCCCAGCAGGCCGCCGAGGCGCCGGATGCGCCGCGCGCTGACGCCTTCGACGGCGAGCGGCTGCAGCATGGCGGCCATCAGCAGCGCGAGGAAGGGGTAGGCCATGAGCAGGTACTTGCCCTGCTTGCTCTCGACCCACGAGAGGAAGAGCAGCGGCGCCAGCCAGGCCAGAACGAGGAAGCGCGCGAGCGGCGCGCGGTGCGCCCCGCCCCTCACGAAGAAGAAGCCCAGCGCGGGCATCAGCAGCACCCACGGGAAGAAATCCCCCAGCATGTAGACGGCGTACTGGAACCAGGGCTGGCGGTGGTCGAAGGCATGGGTGGCGCGATCGAAATTCTGCTTCACCACGAGTTCGTAGACATAGTGCGGCCCGGCCTTCATCGCCATCAGCACCGACCAGGGCGCGACGATGAGGAGGAAGAGCAGCGTGCCCAGGCCCAGGCGCATGGAGCGCAGCGCCTTGCCGTCCCGCTGCCAGGCCAGGAAGGCGCCCAGCACGAGGAAGTCCAGCACGATGGCCAGCGGGCCCTTCGCGAGGAAGGCTAGGGCGAGGAAGACATAGGCCTTCAGGAACCAGGCGCCCTGCTCCCCCTCCCGCTCGGCCTTCGCGTGCCCGCGGAGGATGAGGTAGCCCGCGAGCCAGCAGAGCCAGGCCCAGGCGAGCAAGGCGGAGAAGAGGAGGTCGATCTGGATGAACTGGCTCTGCCAGAACCAGAGCGGCGTGGTGGCCAGGATGACGGCGGCGATCCGAGCGACATCCTTCTGCAGGAAGCGCAGCGCCCACTGGTGGAAGGCCGCCATGAAAGCGATGGCCGCGGCCACGGAAGGCAGGCGGAGGGCCCAGGCCGCGATGCCGTGCTGGAAGCCGAGCCCGCCGCTCAGCTTCTCGAAGACGATCGCCGAGACCTTCATGCACCAGTAGAAGAGGATGGGCTTCTCCGAGTAAGGCTGGCCGTTGAGATAGGGCAGCAGCCACTCGCCCCGCTCGCGCATCTCCTTCACGCATTGCGCGAAGTCGGGCTCGTCCGGGCTCCAATAGCCGCGGCACAGCATCACCGCGACGAGCAGCGCCGCGAACAGTACGAGCGGAAGGTGCTCGCGCACCCAGAGCCCGACCCGCTGGCCCGGCGCGGGCGCGGCTTCCGCCCCTGCTTCCTCGAAATCCTCGTCAGTCCAGTCCATGCTCCATGATCCCGCAGGGAACCCGCGCGCCCAAGGCCGTATATTGGAAGCGGAGGTGCGTGATGTTCCTGTTCCCGCCCGTTCCCGCCATCGTGACGCCCGTGCCCCAGGATTCGCCCAAGCAGGACCTCAAAGAGGCCGGCAAGGAGGTGGGCCACGCTTTCAAGGAAGGCGGCAAAGAGGTCGGCCACGCGGCGGCGAAGGGCGGCAAGGCCATCGGCAAAGTGGCGAAGAAGGGCGGCAAGGCCGTGGGTAAAGGCGCCAAGGAGGCCGGCAAGGGCGTCAAGGACGCCTTCAACGGGAAGTG
>DATJFC010000119.1:0-2905 GCA_035495995.1 Holophagaceae bacterium | reverse complement strand
AAGCCGAGCCACGGCGTGAACACATGGCCGGCCACGGCGCAGAGGGCGAGCGCGGCGCAGAGGTCCACCGGCAGCTCCTGGCGCATGGCGAGGCATACCGGCGCGAAGCCCTTGGCTCCGTCCAGCAGCAGCGTGAGGGCGCCCAGGCCCTTGCCGCCCACGCGGCTCACATTGGTGGCGCCGATGTTGCCGGATCCGTGGGCGCGCACATCGCCCTTCCCCGCGAGCTTGACGAGGATCAGGCCGAAGGGGATGGAGCCCAGCAGGAAGGCGCCCAGGCACCAGAACAGGACCTGCATGGGGTCGGGACCGGTCGTGAATTGGAACATGGCCTCAACCTTATCAGAGGCCCCTGAGGACCTCGCGCCTCAGCAGGTCCAGCGCGTACATCACGGCCCGCAGCTGCATGTCCGCGCGGTCGCCCGCCTGCACCGGACGCTCGCAGCGGGTCCCGCCGGCGCCCGCCAAGGCGATGAAGGTCGTGCCCACGGGCGCGGGGCCCGCCGGATCCTCGCCTGGGCCGGCGTTGCCCGTGACGGCGAGGCCCCAGGTCGCGCCGAGCTTCGCGCGCATGCGCTCCGCCAGCGCCCGCGTGACGGCTTCGGACACCGTGCCGTGCGCCTGGATGAAGGCCGGATCCAGCCCCGCCAGCTCCGCTTTGGCCTCCGCCGAGTAGACGACCGCGCCGCCCTTCAACGCGCGGCTGGCGCCGGGAATGGCCGCGAGCCGCGCGGCGGCGAGGCCGCCGGTCATGCTTTCGGCGAGGACGAGGGTCTGGCCCCGGTCCGCGAGCAGGTCCAGCACCACCTCTTCGAGGCTGCCGTCCCCCGTGCGCGCCCGGTCCTCGCCCAGCTCGGCTTCCAGTTCCTTCCGGGCCGCTTCCAGGGCGGCCGCGTCGGTTCCGCGGGCGATGAGCTCCACCTGCATGAGGGAGGCGAGGATCGTCCAGTCGAGGGCGCCATGCCTCTCGCGCAACGCCTTCGTGCGCTCGTCCACGACGCTTTCGGGCACGCCGGAGACGAGCACGCGGAGCGTCTTCACGGAACGCGCCGCCAGCGGCGCGAGGCGCGGCGCCACCTGCTCCGTGAACATCCGCTTCATCTCCCGGGGCACGCCGGGCATGAGGACGATGCGCTTGCCGGGGAAGCCCGCGGGGCTCTCCCACCACACGCCCGGCGCGGTGCCGACGGGATTGGGGATGGGCTCGGCGCCCACGGGGATGAGGACCTGCCTGAAATTCGTGGGGCTGGGCGTGCGGCCCCGGGACTCGAAGAAGGCGAGCAGCGTGGCACGGGCCGCGGCATCCTCCCTCAGCTCCACGCCCAGCACTTCCGCCCACAGCTCCTTCGTGAAATCGTCGAAGGTGGGTCCCAGGCCGCCGGTGCAGAGGATGAGGTCGGAGCGGTCCAGCGCCTCCCGGAACAACGCCTTCATCGCCTCGCGGTCGTCGCCCACGGCCGTCTTGCGGTGGAAGGCGAGGCCCAGGGAGGCCAGCTCCTGCGCGATCCAGATGGAGTTGGTGTCCACACGCGAGGTCGTGAGCAGCTCGGTCCCGATGGCGATGGCTTCGATGCGCATGAGTTCAGGCTAACAAGGTTCTTCCACCGCTGATTCCGGCGATGACGCCGGTTCAAAACCCGCGCCTCCATCGTTCCAATCCGCGTAATCGGCGTAATCTGCGGTTAGAGACTTCCATGTTCATTCCCGACCTCGACGATCTGATCCTCGAGCACGACGAGGACACCGGCCTCCAGGAGCTGGGGCGGCGCGTGCTGTCCCGCGGGCCCTGGAGCACCGTGGCCTTTCTCGTGAAGACGCGGAGCGGTCCGGAGGAGCCATGGGAAGGCCCCTTCCTCTGGCTGCACCGCTACCAGAAGGTCGCCCAGGGCTGGAAGCTCGTCAGCCGCTTCCACACGACGGAGACGGAGCAGCTGGACGCGCTGATGGCCGCGCTGAAGGGCTGGGGCTTGACGGAATGAAAAGGCCCCGCCGGAGCGGGGCCTTTCGACGGGATGCGGCCTTACTTGGCGGGCGCCTCGATGAACACGGTGGGGATGCCGGCGTTCTTCACGAGCATGCCGCTCACGGTGATGGTCTGGCCCATCTGGTCGCTCATCTCCTTGGCGAGGCTCACTTGCCCGTCGCGGCGCGGGTGATGCTGCTCGGCCATGAGCATGTAGACCTTGCCCTGCTTGGTGAGCAGGCCCGCGGGCTCGCCGGCGGCCACGCACTTGGCGCCGCAGGCCTTGTGGGCGTCGCCCTTCTTGCCGAGCTGGAGGTAGCAGCTCAGGTCCACGACTTCGCCCGTGAGCGTGACGGCGTGGCCCTTCTTCAGCCAGGCCTTGTTCTCGGGCTTGGCCGCGGCCTCCATCGTGGTGGCGGACCAGCCGGCGGGAGACCCCGGCTTGACCGCGGGAGGCAGGGGCATGGGCCGCGGGCGCACATCCGCGTCCTGGGTGCGCGGCGCGGAAGCGGCCGGCGGCGGCGTCTGGGGTTCCTGCAGGAGAAGGAGCGCGGCGAGCATGAGCATGGTGGACCTCCGGATCAGAGCCTAACGCCTCCGGCCCGCGGTTAGAAGGTCATCACCTTCATCGTGTTCGTCGTGCCGGTCTTCCAAAGCGGCAGGCCCATGGTCATGACGACGCGGTCTCCGGCCACGAGGTCCTGGCGGGCCTGGAGCAGCGCGCGCACCGTCTCCACCATCTCGTCGGTGTTCTGGACGCGCGGGATGATGAGCGGATAGACGCCGCGCAGCAGCCCCATGCGGCGCGCGGTCACCTCGTCCGTCGTCGCGCCCAGGACCGGCACGGAGCCCGCGAGGCGGGACACCATGCGCGCGCTGCCGCCGCCTTCCGTGAACGCGACGATCCACCGGGCCTTCAGCTCGGAGGCCACTCGGCAGGCG
>DATJFC010000118.1:0-2567 GCA_035495995.1 Holophagaceae bacterium | reverse complement strand
AGTCGCCGTTGGCAGGCGGGCGAGAATGCCAAGGAGCAGCTCAAGGGGATCCTCGACGTAGTCTCGTCGAAGACCTCGTGGCCCAAGGCCAGCGTCGAGCAGCTCATCGGCGATCACTACGCGTCGTGCATGGACGAGGCGCGCGTCGACCAGCTCGGGCTCACGCCCGTAAAGCCGCTGCTGGCCGAGATCGACGCCCTCCGCGACGTGGCCGGCGTGCAGCGCATGATCGGCCGGTTCTACGCCTTGAACATCGAGGCCCCGTTCGGGGTGGCGGCCTCGCCGGACAACCAGGACCCGAACCAGATCATCGCCGACATCTACGCCTCCGGCCTGGGCCTGCCCGACCGGGACTACTACTTCAAGCCCGAGCCGCGCTTCGCGGAGGCGCGCGAGAAGTACCACGCCCACCTGGCCAACATCTTCAAGCTGGCCGGCTACACGGAAGCGGACGCAAAGGCGGCGGCGGAGACGGCCTTCGGCTTCGAGACGAAGCTGGCCGAGGCCTCGCTCGACCGGACCACGCTACGCGACCCGAAGGCCACGGACCACAAGACCACCTTCGCGGACCTGCAGAAGCTGGCGCCGCGCTTCGACTGGGCGGCCTACTTCGACACGTTCGGCCTGCCCCGCGCGGACCTGAACGTCCAGCAGCCGGCCTTCGTGCAGCGGCTTGACCGCACGTTGGGCGACACCCCGCTCGCGGACTGGAAGACCTACCTCAAGTGGCGGCTGCTGCACGCGGCGGCTCCGTCGCTCTCCGCGCCCTTCGTGGAGGAGAGCTTCGCCTTCAACAACCGCTACCTCGAGGGCGCCAAGGAGATGAAGCCGCGCTGGAAGCGCTGCGTGGAGTCCACGGACCGGCTGTTGGGCGAGGCCCTGGGCCAGAAGTACACCGAGAAGCACTTCCCGCCCGCGGCCAAGGCCCGCATGCAGGAGCTGGTGAAGAACCTGCTGCTGGCCATGGGCGACACCATCCGCGGCCTGACCTGGATGGGCGAGGACACCAAGGCGAAGGCCCTCGAGAAGCTGGCCACGTTCAACCCCAAGATCGGCTACCCGGACAAGTGGAAGGACTACAGCTCCGTCAAGATCCGGCGCGACGCCTTCTGGTCCAACGTGGAGGCCGGGCGCCTGTTCAGCGTGAAGGACGACCTGGCCCAGGTGGGGAAGCCCGTGGACCGCGGGCGCTGGGGCATGACACCGCCGACATCCAACGCCTACTACAACCCGCTCTGGAACGAGATCGTGTTCCCGGCCGGCATCCTGCAGCCGCCGGCCTTCAGCATGGAGGCCACGGACGCCGTGAACTACGGCGCCATCGGCGTCGTGATCGGGCACGAGATCAGCCACGGCTTCGACGACCAGGGCGCGCAGTACGACGCGAAGGGCCGGCTGCGGAACTGGTGGACCGAGGCTGACCTCAAGAAGTTCCAGGAGAAGGGGCAGTGCGTGGTGGACCAGTTCGAGGGCTACTTCATCGAGCCGGGCATCCACCACAACGGCAAGCTGGTCCTGGGCGAGAGCATCGGCGACCTGGCGGGGGCCCGGATCGCCTACCTCGCCTTCAAGAAGTCGCTGGAGGGCAAGCCGCCCGCCCCGGCCATCGACGGCTTCACGCCCGAGCAGCAGTTCTTCATCGCCTGGGGACAGTTCCGCGGCGACGAGATCCGGCCGGAGACCCAGCGGCTCATGGTCCAGACCGACCCGCACCCCACCGGCAAGTACCGCGTGATGGGGCCGCTCTCCAACATGCGGGAGTTCCAGCAGGCCTTTGGCTGCTCGCCGGCGTCCGCGATGGTCCGGGCCGACGGCAAACGGTGCGAAGTCTGGTGACCGCCCCGCGGATACTGGTCCTGGACGACGACGGGCGGCGCCACGACTGGTTCGACGCCCGCCTGACGGGCCATGACTCCGTGCGCTCCGCCAGGGACGCCAGGCGGGCTCTCCAGGAGAACCCGCCGTACGACCTCGTCTTCCTCGATCACGACTTGGCCGAAGACTACGCGGTCGTGCCCGCAGTCTGGGGCGAGGATGGCCGGACGGTCGCGCGATTCATCGCCATGATGCCCGCAGCCCGGCGGCCGCCCATGGCGCATATCCACTCGTCGAACTGGGGGGCCGCCTGCGAGATGGAGGTCATACTGTCCGCCGCCGGCCTGAGGGTCACGCGCGCGGAGTTCCCGCTCGGCTGCCCCGAGGCGATCCGCGCGATCGCGACGCTCACGGGACACCCGGCCACGTAGCTCCATGGTGGATCACGGTCGAGCCGAGAAGCTGCGGCGGGCCCTGGAAAGGGTCTGGACACGGACGGACGAGCTTTTCGGGTTGCTCGCCCCCGGCGCCCTGGCCGCGCAGCCGATCGCGCTCCGCCAGCCCTTCATCTTCTATATGGGACATCTGCCCGCGTTCGCCTGGAACCAGGTGTGCAGAGGCGTGCTCGGCTGGCCGTCCTTCGATCCCGCGCTCGACGACCTCTTCGCGCGCGGGATAGACCCCATGGAGGCGGACGGCTTCCGCCCTCCGCCGCCCGATGCGTGGCCGAGCGAAGACCGCGTCATCGCCTA
>DATJFC010000117.1:0-3040 GCA_035495995.1 Holophagaceae bacterium | reverse complement strand
GCGTGGGGCTCCGCGCCTGGACGGGAGTGCCCGCGCCGGCGCCCAAGCGCATCCGCGTGGGCATCGCCAGCACGGGGGACGAACTGAGCGGCGACCCCGCCCCCTGGCAGATCCGCGATTCCAACGGGCCCATGCTCGCGGCCCTGACCCACAACCTCGGCGCGTGGGCCCTGCGCCTCCCGCCGCTTCCTGATGTGAAAGGCGCGCTGACGGAACGGCTTTCGGATCTCACGGGCCTATCGGTGCTCATCACTTCCGGCGGCGTCTCCATGGGCGAGCGGGACCTGCTTCCTGCGGCGCTGGAAGAGCTGGGCGCCAAGATCCTGTTCCACAAGCTCCGGCTGAAGCCCGGCAAACCCATGCTCGCGGCCCTGCTCGGCCGCACGGTGGTGCTGGGCCTGCCCGGCAACCCCCAGAGCGCCTACCTGAACGCGCGCATCTTCCTGCCCGTGGTGCTGGCGCGGCTCGAGGGCACGCAGATCCCGGAGCTCTGGCGGCGCGGCGAACTCGCCGAGGCCGCCCCCAACAAAGGCGACCGCCCCATGCTCGCGCCCTGCGCCCGCGAAGGCCCGCGCCTGCGGCTCCTCCCCAACCGCGGCAGCGGCGACCTCGTCACGCTGGCGAGGGCCGATGCCTGCGCCTGGATCCCCGAAGGCGGCGCGGCGGCGGGGCCGGTGCGGTATCTCGATCTGCCTTGATCGCTTCAGCACGAGGGCCGCGTTGACGACCTCTTCGCGCCTTAGCGGTCCTTGATCCGGCGTTCCAGCAACTCCGCCAGCCCCGTCGCGCGGCGCTCGGGCTTGCGCGCGGCCAGCGGCGGCAGATCCGGATCTCCGATGAGCAGCGCGTGCTTGCGCGCGCGCGTGAGCGCCGTGTAGAGGTTCTGCCGCGTGAGCAGCGGATGGTCTCCTTCCGGAAGCAGGATCGCGATGGCGTCGAACTCGGAGCCCTGGGCCTTGTGGACCGTCAGCGCGTAGGCGAGGGCGAGGTCGCCCTGCAACGCCGCGGCGGGGAAAGCCACGGGGCGGCCCTCGCGCCAGAAGACGGCCTCGCGATGCGCCTCGCCGCCGCGCCGGACCTTCACGATGAAGCCTTCGTCGCCGTTGAAGAGGCCCCGGCCGTAGTCGTTCCGGAGCATCATCACGGGCTCGCCGAGGTAGAAGGGCAGGTCGCGCTGCAGGCCGCGCCCGTTGAGCGTCCAGGCCATCGCGTGCAGGGCCTCGTTCAGGGCCGACGCGCCGCGGGGCCCTTCCTGCAGCAAAGCCAGCAGGCGGAAGCGCGCGTGATGGTCCCGCAGCGCGTCGAGCCTGGCGACGGAGGCCGCGTCGAAACCGCCGGGACCGGGCGCGTGCTCGGCATGGATGAGGGACTCGTAGCCTGCCAGGGCCTCAATGCGCCCGCGCCAGGCCTGGAGAAAGCCGGGCAGGCCCTCGGGCCGCAGCAGCTCCGCGCCCTGCCCCGCGAGCGCGCCCGCTTCCGCGTGGATGGGCAGGTCCTCCGCGCCGGCCTCTCCGCGCCTCACGCGCCGCGCGCAGGCGAGGATCGCGCCGCCCGCGGGATCCGAAGCGTCCATGCGGTAGCTGCGTTCCAGCCGGGCCACGGAGTCCGGCAACGCCGACACGAGATCCCGCAGCACGGCGCCACCGCCCACGCTGGGCAGCTGGTCCGCGTCGCCCAACAGCACGAGCCGCGCCTCGGGACGGAGCGCGTCCACGAGCCGCGCCATGAGTTCCTGGTCCACCATGCTCGCCTCGTCCACCACGACCAGATCCTGTGTCAGCGGATTGCCCGCGTGGTGGCGCCAGCCGCGGCGAGGATGCCAACCCAGGAGCCGGTGCAGGGTCTGCGGCGCGCGATCCGGCAGCGCCTGTCCCATGCGCTGGGCCGCCTTGCCCGTGGGCGCGGCGAGGACAGCCTCCAGATCCGGCAGGGCCGCCAGCAGCGCCGCCACGATGGAGGTCTTGCCCGTGCCCGGACCGCCTGTGATGACGCAGAGGCGCGAGGCGGCGGCCAGGCGCACGGCGGCGCGCTGTTCCTCGTTGAAGTGGGCTGGCAGGTCGAGATCCGGCGCCGCGTCCCTCCATGCCGCGCGGGCCAGGAGTCCTGAGGACAGGCGCCGCTCCTGATCCACGGCGCGGCCCGTGGCGAGCCAGCCGCGGCCCGCGATCAGCGGCGCCATGCCGTCGGCGCCCGCGACGAAGCCCCCTAGTTCCGGATCGGACTCCAGCGCAGCCGCGTCCGGCGCGGGCCCGAAGCCGCCGAGCCAGGCGGGCGCGTCCGGCCCGGCGAGGGCCAGGCGGGTATGGCCCTGGGCTTCCGCCAGTTTCACCTGCAGGGCGGCGGCGAAGAGCCGTTGCGCGGCCCCTTCCCCTTTCACCAGCGAGGCCAGCACGGAGGGTTCCCAGGCCAGGTCCTCGCGCTGGCCCTGCGCGGCGAGGGTCGTGGCCCAGGCGGAAGGGAGCCCCGGCCGCTCAGCCATGGGCCGCCTCCATCAAGGCCGCCACCTCGCCCCGCCAGGCCTGGATCTCGGCCCAGGGCGCCCGCCGGCTCCAGACGCCGCCCTCCGGAAGGCCCCGCAGGAAGACATAGACCGCGCCGCCGAAACGGGCTTCGTAGTCGGGCTCCGTGAGGATGCCCAAGGCCTTGAGGACGGCCAGGGTGTAGACCTTCACCTGCAGCGCGTAGTCCTCCGCCATGCAGGCGTCCAGTTCGGCCGCGCCGTAGCCAGGCAGGCGGTTGCTCTTCCAATCGAGAAGGAAGGCGCGGCCTTCGTGCTCGAAGAGCGCGTCCACCGCGCCCGTGAGGCGCCCGATCTCCGTCTCCGCGAGGAAGTCCAGCTCCCGCAGCAGGCGGCCGCGCTCCAGGCCCCGGAGCGCGACGGGCGCGGCGCCCGGCAGCGCGAGCGGCTCCGAGAAGCCCGTGTGGGCCAGGCGCGCGGCCTCCATGGCCCAGCGCGGATCCAGCCCAGCCTCCCGGCAATGTTCCTCGGCCCAGCTCTGCCTCGCGTCCGTCCACCAATCCTTGAAGCGGGGCGTGAAGT
>DATJFC010000116.1:0-7368 GCA_035495995.1 Holophagaceae bacterium | reverse complement strand
GTGCCTCCCTTCCTCGCGCCCTCAACCTGCCGCAAAGCGGCAGGCCCGCCTGCGGCGGGCGGCCCTCGTGTCGAATAGCCCGGCCCCCTCTGCGGGCTCCGCGAACCTCCGCGCCCTCTGTGTCCAGCTTTTTACGCTCGGCAAATCCGCGACGAATCCGCTAGAACCGGTACGCGAAGCCTACGCCCAGCGTGCCGTAGGTGGGATTGCGCACGAGCGGGCTGTCCTTCGCGTCCCCTTGCAGCCGCGCGATCTGCGCGACGCCGAACCAGCGCCAGTGCAGGTCCGCCACGAAGGCGAGGGCGCCCGCCAGCGCGACGCTCTCGATGCCGCCCTTGGGGTCGAAGGCGCGATCCTCGCCCGCGCGCAGGCGCGGATCGCCGGAAGCGAGGAGCGCCGCGCGCGCCGCGGCCTGGTCCGGCGTGACGCCGTAGTCGTAGGCCATGCCCTTGGCGTCCACCGCCGTCGCGTGCACGGAGAGGTCCCCGACCCACCGTCCGCCCAGCAGGGCGCCGTAGCCGAAGCTGAGCGTGCCTTTCAGCCCGGCCTCGTCCTTCAGGCCCGCGGCGGCGGCGAATCCGCCGTGGAAGCCACCGGCATGGAACTTCAGACCCGTCCCAGCCCAGAGGCTCGCGCCGCGGTCGCCCATGCCCGCGAGCACATCCGCCCGGCTTTCGCGGCGGGCCTCCCCGAAGCCGAGGCCCAGGTCCCAGGTCCAGTGCTCGGTCTTCACGGCGTGGACGCCGCCGCCGAACCCCACAGCCACCCGGCTGGAGCCGAGGTAGACGCGATCCTCGTACTCGGCGTTGAAGACGGGCAGCGGCAGGGCGCGATAGTCGCCGGAGCCTGGATAGCGCGGCAGGCCCAGGGCCATGGCGCCCAGCTGGACGGTCCAACCGCCGGCGCCGGGCTTCTCATCCACCGGCGCGAGCGGCGCGTCCGGCGCCTGGGCGGCCAAGGAGGGCCCCAGCGCGAAGAGGGCCAAGAGGGTCGGAGCGGATCGGAACGCCATCGGCATGCCTCGGTAAGGGGTTCACCTCCATGGAACGGCCGTTCACCGATCCGGTTGAGGGCCATCTCCCGGCCGATGCCAACATAAGGGTCCGAGGTCCCCATGAATGAACTGGCGCTGGAAATCCGAGGCCTGCGCAAGGCCTTCCCTAAAGTGGTCGCGGTGGACGGCCTCGACCTGGAGGTGCGCAAGGGCGAGGTCTTCGGCCTCCTCGGCCCCAACGGCGCCGGGAAGACGACGACGCTGGAGATGGTGGAGGGCCTGCAGGAGCCCGACGCCGGCGAGATCCGCGTGATGGGCCTCGACTGGAAGCGGCACGGCCAGGAGATCCGCACGCGCATCGGCGTGCAGCTCCAGGCCACGAGCCTCTTCAACAAGATCACGCCCCGCGAGGCCCTGGACCTCATCGGCGGCTACTACCCCAAGCGCCGCGGCACCGACGAGCTGCTGGACATCGTGCAGCTGCAGGAGAAGGCGGACGCCTACCACATCACGCTTTCGGGCGGGCAGATGCAGCGCCTGGCGCTGGCCCTCGCGCTCGTCAACGACCCCGAACTGGTCTTCCTCGACGAGCCCACCACCGGCCTCGACCCCCAGGCGCGGCGCAGCCTCTGGGATGTCGTCCGCCGCATGAAGGCGGAGGGCCGCACCGTCGTGCTCACGACGCACTACATGGACGAGGCCGAAGCGCTCTGCGACCGGCTCGCCATCGTGGACCACGGGCGCGTCATCGCGCGCGGCACGCCCGCGAGCCTCATCGCCGATCTCGGCCTGCCCAGCGTCGTGGAGCTCAGCTTCGACGGCGCCGCGCCGGACCCGGCCGCCTTCGCCGCGCGGCTCGGGTCTCCCGTCGAAGTCCGCGAAAGCCGATGGGAGATCCCCGCCGCCGATCCGAAATCCATCCTGCCCAAGCTGCTGGAGTCCGCCGAATCCACCGGCACCACCTACGAGCAGCTCCACATCCGCCGCGCGACGCTCGAGGATGTCTTCCTCCACCGCACCGGCCGCAGCCTGAGGGATTGAGCCATGAACCACGGAAAACTTCTCTGGCGCCAGTACCTGATGGAATGCAAGCTCTACCTCCGCGACCGCGGGGCGATGTTCTGGACCTTCCTGTTCCCGGTCCTGATGCTGCTGGGCTTCGGGCTCATTTTCCGGGGCGGCAACGATCCCAAGATGCCCGTCGTGTGGGTGCAGCAGGCCGTCGTGCAGCCCAAGGACCGGGCGATGCTGGATACGCTCGCGCATTTCCCGACCAAGCTTGAGGCGATGTCCGCGGCGGACGCCGAGGCCAAGTGGCAGAAGGGCGAGACCGCCGTGCAGGTGGAGCCGACGCCGGACGGCTTCCGCATGAAGGTGAACAGCTACCTCATCGCCCAGGGCCAGATGACGGCCCAAGTGGTGCAGCAGGCCTTCCTCATGTCCCAGGCCCAGCTCGGCGGGCAGCCGCTGCCGAAGCTCATCCCCGTCTCCGTGGAGAGCCCCGGCCACGCCCACGAGACGAACTACGCCGCCTTCCTGCTGCCAGGTCTGCTGGGCTTGAACCTCATGAGCATGGGCCTCTTCGCCGTGGGCATGGTCATCGTCAGCTACCGCGAGAAGGGGAAGTTCCGCCGCCTCGCCGTCACGCCGCTTCCCAAGTGGGTCTTCCTCCTGGGCCAGATCATGCACCGGCTCACCGTCGTGCTGCTCCAGTCCGCGGTGCTCCTCCTCTTCGGCCTCATCGTCTTCCACATCCACAACCAGGGCTCCTACCTGCTCCTCGCCCTGATCATGGCCCTCGGCACCGCCTGCTTCATGGCGCTGGGCTTCGCGCTCACGAGTTTCGCGGAGACCTCCGAGACCTACGGGGCGATTTCGAACCTCGTCTTCATCCCGCTCATGTTCCTCAGCGGTGTCTACTTCACCTTGGACGCGGCGCCGAAGTGGCTCCAGAACGCGGTGATCGTGCTGCCGCTCTCCCCCTTCCTCAAGACGCTGCGCGCCGTGTTCAACGACGGCGCCGGGCTCGAGGGCCACTACCTGGGCATGGGCATCCTCGCGGGCTGGACGGTGATCTTCTTCGGGCTCGCGGTGAAGCGCTTCCGCTGGGCCTGAACGGAAAAGGGGCGGCCTCGCGGCCGCCCCTTTCTGTCCATCACTGCGTATCCGGTTCCTAGAAGCGGATGCCGGCCTCGATCGAGAGTTCGGACTTCGGCAGCACCGAGCGGCTGAGGAAGTCGATCGCGGCCTCCTGCCCGGTGGAGCCAGCGCCGTTGATCGCGTTCAGCCCGGCCGTGTCCGTGCCCTTCTTCGCGAGCGCGAAGCCGTAGCCGATGTTCACGAACGGCTTGACGGCCGCCTCGATCGGGAAGGTGTAGCCCGCGTGGAGGCGGAGCCAGGGGCGGTTGACGGAAGCCCGCTGGGTGTAGGAGAAGCCGGCCCCGGTATCCAGAGCGAGGATCGAGGCCTCCTGCCGGTCTTCCAGCATGAACCCGAAATCCACGACCTGGGTCCAGCGCATGCCGACGCCGAGGCTGAGGTACTCGTCGCTCATCTTGATGGAAGAGCCGCCCGCGTTCGCGGGGGACTCCTCGACGCCGTTGATCTTGAAGTACTTCTCGTTGCTGCGGGGGCGGATGGTGCCTTCGACATCGAGAGCGCCGTTCCAGAAATGGGCGGCGGCGATGCCATAGCGCAGCCCGACGGCGGTGGTCTTGTCCACGGACACGGTCGCGGAGCTGCCGCCTGATGAGAAGGTGGTGTCCTCATGCTTGGTCTGATCGAAGATCAGGCTCACATGCTGTTCTTGCGCGAAGGCAGGGAGGGCCAGCAGGGCGAGGGACAAAATGGTCGTTTTATTCATATATGCCTCCAATGAAATGGGCATCCCAAGGCTGCCACATGAATTGCGAGGTATCAATAAAAAAAGATGAATCATTGATATATTAATCGTTTTTTTCTTGATTCAAATCAACAAATCCAGACCTGCCGGTGACTTGGGAAAGGAACCCAATTCTCCTGCGCAGGTAATCTGGAGAGCTGGAGCGCCACGCATGGATGCCAAGAAGGCCCGCCTCGCCATCTTCTTCACCGTTTTTGTCGACCTGCTCGGCTTCGGCATCGTCATCCCGATCCTGCCGCTCTACGCGAAGCAGGTGGCGGCCGCTTCCGCCGGCCACTGGACCGCCACGCTCACCGGCTGGATGAACCTGAAGGACCCCGGCGCCTTCTGGGCCGGCGTCGTCTTCGTGAGCTTCTCGATCATGCAGTTCATCGCCACCCCCATCCTGGGCCGCATCTCGGACCGCGTGGGGCGCCGGCCCGTGCTGTGGATCTCGCTGCTGGGCTCGGCCCTCGGCTACCTGATGATGGCGCTCACCATGCGCCTGGAGTGGGTGATCCTGGCCCGCGTGGTGGACGGCATCACCGGCGGCAACATCGCCGTGGCCCAGGCGGCCATGGCGGACGGCTCGAAGCCCGAAGAACGGTCCAAGGTGCTCGGCATGATCGGCGCGGCCTTCGGCCTCGGCTTCGTGCTCGGCCCGGCCCTGGCGGGCATCCTCGCGGGTTCCGCGCTCGGCGTCTCTCTGCTCCAGAACCACGGCTGGCACCTGCCCTTCCTCGTCGCGGCTTTCTTGAGCTTCCTCGCCTCGCTGCTCGTCATCCTCTGGTTGCCGGAGACGCTGACGCCGGAGCTGCGGGCCAAAGCCAAGGCGAGGGAGGGCCGCGGCCATGCGCTGGCAGTCGCGCTGCGCTCCAAAGGCATGCCCCAGCTCCTGCTCATCGCGCTGCTGGCCATGGCGGGCTTCGCGATGATGGAAGGCACCTTCTCGCTGATGGCCGCCGCGCGCTTCGGCTTCGGGCAGAAGCAGGTGGGCTGGCTCTTCGCCTTCGTCGGCATCCTCATCGTCTTCTACCAGGGCGGCCTCGTGCGCGTGGTCGCCAAGCGCGTGCCGGAGCGCGCGGCCATCTGGACCGGCCTGCTCGGCATGGCCATCGCGCTGCCGCTGCTTCCCGCGCTCTCCTGGAAATGGCCCTTCCTCCTCATCCTGATCCCGCTCGCCTGGGGCAACGGCATGAACAACACGGCCACGCAGGCCCTCGCCTCGCGGCTCACGCCGCCCGAGCATCAGGGCAGCCTCTTCGGCGCCATGGGCGCCATCCAGGGCCTGGGACGCATTCTCGGCCCCCTCGCCGGGACCTTCATCTTCGCGAAGTGGGGCTTCGCCTCGCCTTACGCCGTGGCCGCCGGCGCCGTGGGATTCGCGTTCCTCTTGGCGCTCAGCCTGCCCCGCCCCGGGCGCAGGGAACCCGCGCCCGGGGCCTGAACCGGCGATTCAGTTGAAGATCTTGGCGCTGGACAGATAGCCGTTCAGGTCATTGAAGCCGCCCGCGATAAGCACGCGGCCATCCGGCAGCCGCGCCGCGACGGCGCCTTGGCGGCCCTGGTCCAGGGGCGCGATGCTGGTGGTGGCGCTGGCGCTGAGGTCCACCAGGTAGACGGTCGTCGGATAGGGGGCGGTGGAACTCGTGGAATCGAGCCCGCCCGCGACCAGCGTCCGGCCGTCGAGGGTCCTGGCCGCGACATGCCGGTTGCGGGCGCCCGCGCCCTGGGCGAGGAGGCCGAAGCTGTCGTTGAAGGGATCGTAGGTCTGCACCGAGCCGCTCGACCCGCTTCCCCCCGCGCCGCCCGTGAAGACCACGAGCGAGACGATGGGATCCCAGCGCGCCTGGTAACCCTCCACAGGATCCAGCATCGAATGCGCGCTGGGAGAGAAGGTGCCGGCCACGGGGTCGTAGATCTCGGCGCTGCCGACGTAGCCGTTGACGGCGGGCTGGCCGCCGGCGACGAGCACGGTGCCGCTGTTCGGAAGGAGGATGGCCTGGGCGAAGGCCCGCGCCGTGCTCAGGGAACCGGTGGAGCTGAAGGTGCCTGCGGCCGGATCGTAGATCTCCGCGGACAGGAAGTAGGTGCTCCCGTTGAATCCGCCGCCGTAGAGCACCTTGCCATCGGGCAGGAGGCAGGTGAACGGCTCGAACCGGGCGATGGCCGGGCTGCCCGTGGGGCTGAAGGAGTTGGTGGCCGGGTCGTAGAGGTCCGCCGTCCCTTGCGCGGCGAGGCCGCTGGCGTCGCCGCCCACCAGGAGCACCTTCCCGTTGGCCAGGAGGACCGCCGCGTGGTGGGCGCGGGCGTGGCTCATGGAGCCCGGGACGGGCGAGAAGGTGTTCGTCGCCGGGTCGAAGAGGTCGGCGCCGTCGCCGCCGCCCGTGACGCCCGTGAGGCCGCCGGTCACGAGCACTTTCCCGTTCGGGAGCAGCGTGGCCGTCGCGTACTCGCGCGCGTAAGCCATGCTGTTGGCCGCGTCGCTGAAGGACCCCGCGGCGCTGTAGGAGGGCCTCAGGAACTCGCTGGTGCCGTCGTTGGGGAAGGAGCCCTCCACGTGGAGGACCTGCCCGTCAGGCATGGATAGCGACACGAAGTTCGTGCGGGCCGAGACCATGTCGTGGGCCACGGAGAACTGCCCCGTGGCGGGGTCGAAGCGCTCGCAGCTGGCCGTGAAAGTCGCGCCCAGGGCGCCGCCCGACAGCAGCACCTTGCCATCCGCCTCCAGCGCCGCCGTGTGGTAGTAGCGGCGGCCCAGCTTCAGGCTGCCCGTGGGCGTGGAGACGCCGGTGGCGGGATCGAAGATCTCCGCGGTGCCGCCGCTGTCGAAGTTGCCGCCCGCGAGAAGGACGCGGCCATTCCCGAGCAAGGTGGCGGTGTGGAAGTCGCGGTTGCCGGAGAGGTCCTGGAGGGGGAAGAAGAGTTGGGAAGCCGGGTCGTAGAGCTCGGCCTTCTTGCTCACGGTGAGGTCGTTGCCCCCCGCGATGAGCACCTGCCCATCCGGGAGGAGGGTGGCCGTGTGGCCGTACCGGCCGTAGGCCATGGTGCCCGCCGTCACGGTGAAGAGGCCCGTGGCCGGGTCGTAGAGCTCCGCGCTCGTGAGGTCCGAGGCGTTCTGCCCGCCGGCGACCAGCACCGTGCCATCCGGCAGCAGGGTCGCCGTCGGCAGGGCTCGCACCGTGTGGAGGCTTCCAGTGGCCGTGAAGGTGCCGGCGGCCGGATCGTAGAGCTCGGCCTCCGCGACGCCGCCGCCCACGATGAGCACCTTGCCGTTGCCCAGCAGCGCGGCGGCGTGGTTGGAGCGCGGATGCACCATGGCGCCGGTGGTGGGGCTCAGCGAGTAGGCGCCGTTGTGGGGGTTCAGGATCTTCGCGTCGGAGGTGGGGTTGCCTCCGGCGAAGAGGACCGTCCCGTTGGGGAGCAGCGTCGCGGTGAACTCGTTGCGACCTCCGTCGGCCGTGATGGCGGGCACGGAAGGCATGGCCGCGTC
>DATJFC010000115.1:0-3093 GCA_035495995.1 Holophagaceae bacterium | reverse complement strand
GCCTCGCCAGCCACGTCATCGCCAACCGGCGGGAGCCCTGCGACCGCTACGCCTTCGGCTTCCACCGGCTGGAGGTCATCAACAGCTTCGTGGGGGTGGGCTTCCTGCTCGCGCTGGCCGCCGGCGTGGGTTTCAAGGCCGTGGACCATTTGAGGCATCCGCAGCCAATCCTCACGGGCTGGGTGCTCCTCTTCGCCCTCAGCGGCCTCGCGCTCAACGTGCTCGCCGCGACCACGCTCGTTCCGCGGGATCGCAGCCAGCTGGAGCGGGACTCGAGCCTCAAGGCGGCCTACCTGCACGCCTTCTCGGACTCCATCACGAGCCTCGGGCTCGTGGTGTCCATGCTCGTCATCCGCTTCACGGGCTGGCGCTGGCTGGACCCGCTGGTGGCCTTCGCGATCCTTCTCGTCATCCTCCGGGGCGCGTGGATCCTATTGAAGGACGCGACGGCGATCCTCATGCACAAGGCGGCCTTCAACCATGACGAGGCGCGCGCGGAGATGCTCAAGGTGCCCGGCGTGAGGGGCGTGGACGATCTGCGGAGCTGGAAGGTCTGCAGCCACCTCACCGTGGCCACGGCTCACGTCACCGTCGCCCTGGAGCGTCTGGACGAGACGGAGCCGGTGATGCACGAGCTGGAGCACCTGCTGGAGGACCGCTTCGGCGTGCGCCACCTGACGCTGCACTTCGAGACCCAGGCCATGTCCGGGAAGCACCACCACCGCTTCATCCACCAGCACGAGGCGCGGGCCCACGATCACCACCAGCACTGATGGCCCTGGCGCATTCCTCGCGGCGGGATTAGTCTCAGCGCCGGAGCCGGCCCGATGACCGATGGCACTCTTCTGATCGTGGATGACGATCCGCTCCAGCGGGAATACCTGGCCGCGCTCCTGGCGGACGGCGGATACGGCAGCCGCCAAGCCTCGGATGGAGAAGGGGCGCTGGGACAGCTCCTGCTGGATCCGGAGGCCTTCGACGGCGTGCTGCTGGATTGGCGCATGCCGGGGATGGACGGGCTCACGACGCTCCGCCGCATCAAAGCCGCCCCGGGGACCGTCCACATGCCGGTGATCTTCCAGACGGGCGCCGACGACGAGAAGCTGCTGCGCGCCTGCATGGAAGCCGGAGCCCACTACTTCCTCACGAAGCCTGTCGAGGAGAGCCTCCTGATGGCCACGGTGCATTCCGCGGTGCAGGGCCGCCGGAGGCACCGGGAACTCTGGGCCCAGGTCCGGGAGACGGCCCGCACGATGACGCTCATGGACCTCGGCCGTTTCCGCTACCGGACGGTCAGGGAGGCGGAGGGCCTCACCTATCTCCTGGCCGCGGCGTGCCCGGATCCCGACCGCGCCGCCGTGGGGCTTTCAGAGCTGCTGATCAACGCCGTCGAGCACGGCAATCTCGGGATCACCTACGAGGAGACCGGCGAGGCCATCGAGCAGCGCGGCCGGGAAGAGCTCCTCCAAAGCCGGATCCAGGACCCGCGCTACAAAGCGCGTTTCGCCGAGGTGCGGTTCGAGCACCTGCCGGACCGGTACAGGTTCCTCATCAAAGACCAGGGGCCGGGCTTCGACTGGCGCAAATACCTTTCGCTGGGCCCCGACCGGATCTTCGACACCCACGGGAGGGGCGTCTTCATGGCCGCCGCCTCGTTCGACCGCATGGAGTACCTCGGCAACGGCAGCGCGGTCTCCGCGGAGATCTTCTTGCCGGAGGGGTGGCCGCGGACGGATCAGGGCGCCGCGGGCGCGGCGCCCTGATCCGGAAGGCCCTTCCTCAGGCCATGCCGTGCTTGGCCATGATGGCGGCGCGCTGCTTATCGAATTCCGCCTGGTTGATGAGCTGGGAGTCGAAGAGGTCCTTCAGCTCGGACAGCTCGTCCTTCAGCGATTTCGCCGGGGCGGCCGGAGCCGCGGCCGGCGCGGCCTGCATGGGGGCCATGCCTGGCATGCCCTGCATCGCCTGGCCCATCTGGCCGCCCATCAGGTTGCCCATGCCGAAACCCATGCCGACGCCCATGCCCATGCCGGCCATGCCGCCCTGGTTCTGCGCGGCGAGCGGGATGGAGTCCGCCACCTGCATCTGCGTGTAGGCGCCCATCACGGGGGCCATCATCCCGACGCCCGTGCGCTTGTCCATCATCTTCTCGACTTCCTCGGGGAGGCTGATGTTCTCCACGAAGAACTTGGACAGCTCCAGGCCCATGGTGGCGAATTCCTCGGCGAGCTTCGCCTTGGCGAGGTCGCTCAGCTCGTCGTACTTCGCCGCGAGGTCCAGGGCGGGGATCTTCGCCTCGCCGAGGACGTCCGTGAAGCGGCTCATGATGGACTTGCGGAGCTGCTCGGTGATGTCGTCCAGCGTGTACACGCCGTTGGTGCCCACGAGCTGCTTCAGGAACTTGCCGCTTTCGGCGACCTTGATCGAGTAGATGCCGAAGGCGCGGATGCGGAGCATGCCGAAATCGGCGTCGCGCATCATGATGGGGTTCGAAGTGCCCCACTTCTGGTCGTTGAAGAGCCGCGTGCTCGTGAAGTAGACCTCGGCCTTGAAGGGGCTTTCGAAGCCGTACTTCCAGCCTTTGAGCGTGGCGAGGATGGGCAGGTTCTGCGTGTTGAGCGTGTGGGTGCCGGGCTTGAGCACGTCCGCCAGCTGGCCTTCGTTGACGAAGACCGCCTCCTGGCCTTCGCGCACGACGAGCTTCGCGCCGTTCTTGATCTCCTGATCCCGCACCGGGAAGCGCCAGGCCAGCGTGTCGTTCGAGTCATCGAGCCATTCGATGATCTCGAGGAATTGGGCCTTGCCCCAGTCCATCAAGCTCATTTGGTTTCTCCTCAGCGGCGAAGGCCGCAGATCAGTATTTTACGAGCAGCCGCAAGCGGAGCTTAGCGCCGGAGCCAATCCCAGGACTTCCAGGCCGCTTCCGGCAGCGGGGCGGGCCGCGCGTCCGCGTCCGCCACGCGCAAAGTGAGGCGCCGGAGCAGTTCTGCGACGTTCGCCAGCTTCTCGGGTTCGACCTTGTCCGGGGTGTCCGTCGCCTGGTGGTAGTCCGGCTCCATGCCGCCGAAGAGGAAGAGGGCGGGGATGCCCGCG
>DATJFC010000114.1:0-5212 GCA_035495995.1 Holophagaceae bacterium | reverse complement strand
CCTCAACCCTAGGCCCCCGCGGGCCGTTCAAGGGTGCGGCTCTGTGGCCTTCGCGCTTGCTCCGCGTCCTCTGCGTCCAGGCTTTGGTGGCCCCGAAGCGTGCGCGACCATCTCGTTTTGTTTCTGGGAATACGCGATGGGTCTTTAGATGGCCCAGCAGGACCAGGATGAGTGCGCGGTTCGCAGCTCCTCCATTGCGGCATCGCGTTCCGGGGCCGCCGGATACTTCGCCGCCCAGCCGCTGCCGCTGCCGCAGAGCAGCGGCTCGCCGCCGGTCTCCACCAGCGTGGCGCGCACCTCGGCCAGCGGCGGGCAGACCCAGATCGCCGCGCCCGTGAGGTCGTTGCGCCAAGGGGGCGCCGCGCCCTCCGCGAGGCTGGGGCAGGGTTCCGGAAGCGGATAACCCGCCTGGGAGAGGGCGAGGTAGACCGAGGGCGTGCCCACATGGAGGCCCGGATGGACGAGGAGCATCGGCTCCAGCGGGATGGGCCGCAGCGGGAAGACCCGTTCGCCGCGGCCCAGGCCTAGCACGGTGCCGCCGAGGAGGAAGAGCGGCACATCGGAGCCGAGCCGCGCGGCGAGCTGGAGCAGGCGCGCGTCGTCGAGGTCGAGCCCGAAGAGGGCGCGGCCCAGCTTCAGCGCCGCGGCGGCGTCGCTGCTGCCGCCGCCCAGGCCCGCGCCGTGGGGGACGCGTTTCGTGAGGCGCAGCTTGGCGGGCAGGGCGCGCTTAGCCTCGGCCTCCAGCAGGCGCCAGGCCCGGATCACCAGGTTGGATTCGTCCGCGGCGAGGCCCGCGCCGAAGGGCCCGTCGATGGCGAGGGTCAGCGCGGCCCCGGGCTCGGCCTCGAGCATGTCTTCGAGGCCGGGGACGCCGCTCAGCACCGTCGTCACCAGTTCCAGATCGTGGAATCCGTCCGCGCGCCGGCCCAGCACCGCGAGGAAGCGGTTGAGTTTGGCGGGGGCCGGCATCGCGAGAGACATGGCTCCAGGCTACCGGTTCGGGCCGGGGGCGCCAAAAATCCGCGAGATCGGCGAACCTGGAGCTCCCGCCCCGCGTCCATCTTGTTGAGGCTTCCGCTTCACTGTCCTAAGGACGGCATGGATCTCGAACAGCTCATCCCCTGGGTCCGCCGCGGCGACGAGCTGGCGTGGGAAGCCTTCGTCCGGCGGTTCCAGGGGCGGGTCTTCGGATTGGCCTACCACTACACGGGCCATGTGGAGGACGCGCGGGACCTGGCCCAAGAGGTCTTCGTCCGGGTCTACCAGAACCTGGCTTCCATTCCGGATGGGCCGGGCTGCCTGGGCTGGATCCTCCGCATCACGCGCAACGCCTGCATCGACCACCTGCGCCGCGCGAAGGCCCGGCCGCCCCTCGGGGACCTGGCGGCGGAAACGCTGTTCGACCTCCGCTCGCCTGAGCCGGATCCTGAAACCGCGCACCTGGAGGCCTCCCGGAATGCGGCGGTCCACCGCGCCCTCGGGGAACTCACGGACCTCAACCGGGAGATCATCCTCCTCAAGGACATCCAGGGCCTGAGCCTGGACGAGATCGCCGCGATCCTCGAGGTGCCGGTCGGCACCGTGAAGTCCCGGTCCCACCGGGCCCGCCTGGAACTGGCGGAGAAGCTGGTGGCCGTGGGGATGGGAGGCTGAGATGGAAGACCGGTTCAAGCGCCCTGCCGACGCCGACCTCACGGAGGCCATCCTGGCCCGCACCTCCGGCTCGCCCTGCGCCCGGATGAGGGAACTCGCCTGCGACTTCGCGGACGGCGCGCTGGACGCCGAACGCAGGATGCTGGCCCAGGCTCACCTGGACCACTGTCCGGGATGCGCGGCCCTCGTGGCGGCCCTGGGCGCCTCCGCCGCGGTCTTGCCTCGTTTCGCGGAGGCCGATCCCGGCCCCTGGTTCACGCAGCAGGTGCTGCGCGCCACGGTCTGGGCGCCGCGCCCGGCCTCCCGTGCCCGGGCCTGGTGGGGGAAGCTCATGCGCCGCCCCCGCATCGCCCTGGAGGCGGCCTACCTCGGGACCCTGGCGGGGTTCGCGGGATTCAGCCTGCCCCCGGCGTCGCTCGCCAAGGCCTGGCGCGTGCCGGCCGCGGTCCAGCCGCTGGCGGCCTCCGCGCGGAACCTGCTCCACGCGGAGCAGCGGACGGCCCAGGCCGTGGCCGGGATCTTCGTGTCCCCCCAGGGCCGGCCTCCCGGCGTGGTCCAGCGCTTCCTGGCGAAGCTGCGCGCCTGGCTCGGCGGCGGCGAACCTGCGGAGGCGCCGCCGCGTCCTTCTCATCAGACGCACGACTGACGAAACCGATCTTCCGGAGCCTTCCATGAACCCGAACCCGAATCCCCAGCCCGAACCTCAGGACGCGAGCTATCTGCGGCCCCGGGACTACTACCGCGATCCGCGCCTCAAGTCTCCCATCCTGGCGGGGCTCCTCTCGCTCATGCCGGGCCTCGGCCAGGCCTACCTGGGCTTCACGCGGCTGGCCTTCATCCACGGCCTCAGCGCAGCCGCCTTCATCGCGCTCATGTCCTCGAACCGGCTCGGGGGCCTCGAGCCCTTCGTCGGCGTCCTCATGACCTTCTTCTGGCTCTACAACCTCGTGGACGCCCACCGCCGGGCCCTCCTGGTCAACGACCTGGTGTTGCGGACCGAGCAGCCTGAGCTTCCCGACGGCCTCGGCCAGCTGTCTTCCGCGGCGCGGATCGGGTTCGGCCTGGCCTTCCTGGCCTTCGGGACCATGAGCCTCCTATCCACGCGCTTCGGGGTCTCCTTCGAGTGGCTCCTGAAGTGGTGGCCGGCGGCCTTCATCCTGCTGGGCCTCTGGCTGATGGTGAAGGCCCTCCGGGACCGCGCGCCCCGGGCCTGATCCCGCGCATCTGATCCGTTCCTGAACCCCGGTCCCCGGATGGCGGAGCCCTGCCATCCGCCGGTCCGGACCGCGCTAACCCCTGCGCGCCGCCGGTGCCGCAGGTTCCGTCCACCTTTTCATGGAGCTTCCATGCCCCGCACCTCTTGCCTCATCCCCGCCGCCCTCATCGTCCTGATGGCCGTTCCCGCCCGTGCCGAAGGCCGCGGCCCCTCCACGCCTGACGAGCGCAGCCGCGTCCTGAGCCTCGCCGCCGACGCGGGCAAGGATCCCCTCGGAGCCATGGCCCGCGACGGGCGCTGGTTCGACAAGTGGCTCGACGAGGTCCCCGACATCATGTTCGGCCCCGAGGCCCCCGCCGGCTGGTGCGAGTCCAACGCCAAGGGCGATCTGCGGCGCGTCATGCGCTTCGAGTACCAGCTCGGCGGCGTCGCTTACCAGATCCAGCACCAGCTCCCGGAGCCTAAGACGCAGGAGGAGAAGCTGGCGGTGCATCAGGCGGCGCTGGAGGCCGTGCTCCGCGCCTACGAAAGCCTGCGCGACGCCAAGCCCGAGAACCGCTCGCCGAAGATGGACGAGGCCCTGGCGCTGCGCGACAAGGGCGAGCTCCCCGCCTTCGTGAAGTCGCTCTTCAGCGCCGCGCGCTGAGGCCGCCGTGAAGCGATTTCTCCCCCTCTGCCTCGCCTCCTGCGCCCTCTTCGCGCAGGAGGCACCGGCGGACCGCCTGATCCACGAGATCGCGGCCCGCGCCGAACTCATGCCCAACCTCGAGGCGCTCTGCGACGGCATCGGCCCACGCCTCACGGGCTCCGCGAGGCTGCGGCAGGCCCAGGCCTGGGCCATGGCCAGGCTGAAAGCCTACGGCGCGGTGAATGTCCACGAGGAGGCCTACGATCTGGGCCGCCCCTGGCATCGCGGCGGCGCGCGCGCCCGGCTCCTCAACGCCAACGGGCAGGCCCTCGGCCTCGCGCAGATGGCCTGGACCGAAGGCACTGGCGGGCCCGTGCGCGGCGAGGTCGTGTTCCTCGAGACGAAGACGGTCCAGGAGCTGGAGGCCGTGGCGCCGAAGCTGCGGGGCAGGATCGTGCTCGCGCTCGACCATCCCCATGCCACGGACGCGGAGCGGAAAGACATGCACGCCTACCGGGCGCGGCTCGCGAAGGCCTGGGGCGCGGCGCGCTGCGGCCTCCTGCTGCTCCCTTCGGACAAAGGGAACGGCCTCCAGGACATGGGCGGCGGCCCGGACCTGCCGTACAAGCGCGCGACGGCCTTCATCACCAAGGAGGACGCCGCGCTGCTCCAGCGCCTAGCGGCGCGGGGCGTCACGCCTCGCGTGGAAGCGGAGCTGGGCGGCGGATTCGGGCCCCATCCCGTGAAGGCCTTCAATGTGGTCGGGGACTTCCCGGGCGCGGAGCGGCCGGACGAGGTGGTGATCGTCGCCGGCCACGCGGATTCCTGGGACCTGGGCACGGGCGCCACGGACAACGGCACGGGCATGGTCGTGGCGATGGAAGTGCTGCGCGCCATGAAGGCCTCGGGCCTGCGCCCCAAGCGGACCCTGCGCGTCGTGCTCTTTTCCGGCGAGGAGGAAGGCCTGCTGGGCAGCAGGGCCTACTTGAAGACCCACGCCGCGGAGCTGGACAAGCTGCAGGCCGTGCTCGTGGACGATTCGGGCTCGGGCCGCATCACGGGCTTCCCTGATATGCAGGTGGACGCCTGGTTCACCGCGATGACCGCCGCGCTCGCGCCAGCCGCGCCGCTGGGCGCGATGGATGTGCCTTACGGCATCATCCGCGGCAGCGACCAGGACAGTTTCTTCGAACAGGGCCTCCCCGCCTTCGCGCCCATCCAGGACCCGCTGGACTACGAGACCGTCACCCACCACAGCCAGGTGGACACCGTGGACCACGTGGACAAGGCCGGCCTGCTCCAGGGCGCGCAGGTCATGGCCGTCGCCGCCTGGGGCCTGCTGAACGGCGAACGGCTGCCGCATCAAACGAAACCTTGAAGGTGGACGCGGGGCCGCGCGGTTCGCCACCATGATTCATGGCGCTTCCCGACGGCTACCGCGTGTCCCTGGATCCGGGCGAGCTGCAGCTCGACGCCATCCACGCCTACCTGGCTCGCAGCTACTGGTCCTCGGGCATCCCGAAGGAACTCGTGGCGAAGGCCATCGCGCATAGCGTCTGCATCGGCGCCTACGGGTCCGACGGAACCCAGGTGGGCTTCGCGCGGCTCGTGACGGACCACGCCACCTTCGGCTACCTCGCCGATGTCTATGTGCTGGAGGCGCACCGCGGCAAGGGCCTCAGCCGCGCCATGGTGGAGACCCTGCTGGCGCCCGC
>DATJFC010000113.1:0-10132 GCA_035495995.1 Holophagaceae bacterium | reverse complement strand
TTGAGATCACGACGGATCGAATGGGACTTGATGGCAACTACCAAATGGATACGGAAGTCGCGTCGATACTCATCAACTGGAAAGAAGTGATCGAAGACAGACCGGTCTAGTCCCCTACTCCCGCTTCCTCAACCCCTGCGGCGTGAGTTTCACGAGACCGCGGCTGGGCCCGGCCTGGTCGGCCAGTCCGTGGGATTCGAGGATGGCCATCATGCGTTCCATCTCCGCCTGGGCCTGGGCCATGCGCTCGCGGAGGTTGAGCACCACCTCCACGCCGGCGAGGTTCACGCCGAGGTCGCGGGTGAGGTTGAGGATGAACTCCAGGCGCTCCAGGTCCTCGTCGCTGTAGAGGCGCGTCTTGCCTTCGGTGCGGCTGGGCTTCAGCAGCCCCTCGCGCTCGTAGAGGCGCAGGGTCTGCGGATGCACTTCGTAGCGCGTGCTCACGACGCCGATCATGTAGGCGCCCATGCGGCGGTCCTTAGCCATGGTGTCCTCCGGACGGGCATCGGGCGTCGGGCGTCGGGCGTCGGGCCGCAACAGCGGAGCGGGAGGCTCGCGTCCGCGGCCCGACGCCTGAAGCCTGAAGCCTGAGGCCCAAGCAGATCACACGCCCTCCCGTTGCGCGCGCAGGGCGGCGTCGTTCAGCTCCGCCAGCTCGCGCAGCAGCTCCTTGCTGCGCTCGTCCTGGATCTGGGGCGTGAGGACGGCCACTTCGGCGAAGAGGTCGCCGCGCATGCCGCTCTTGCCGAGCGGCATGCCGTGCTCCTTGAGGCGCAGCTTCTGGCCGCTCTGCACGCCGGGCGGGACCTTCAGCGTGGCCTTTCCGTCCGGCGTCGGCACGTCCACCTTCGCGCCGAGCGCGGCCTCTGAAAAACTCACGGGCAGCTTCACGTACAGGTTGGGGCCTTTGCGCTCGAAGCGAGGATCGGCCTGCACGGCAATTTCGAGGAAGAGATCGCCGGGCCCGCCGCCGCGGCGGCCCGCCTCGCCCTTGCCCGCCACGCGCAGGCGCTGGCCGTCGTCGATGCCAGGCGGGATGGCGACGGTGACGGTCTCGGATTTCGGTTTGCGGCCTTGGCCCTGGCAGTCCGGGCAGGGCGGCGAGATCGAGCCCTTGCCGTGGCAGGCGGCGCAGACGCGGCCCATGGAGAACATGCCGCCCTGGATCTTGCCCTTGCCGCCGCACTGGGCGCAGGTGGTGGCGCGGCCCGGGGCCTCGCCGCTGCCATGGCAGGTGAGGCAGGGTTCGGTGCGGTTCACCTGGAGGGTGAGCTTGGTGCCCTTGAAGGCGTCCTGGAAGCTGAGCTGCACGCGGCGCAGCAGATCCTCGCCCCGGCGCGGTCCGTGGGCTTCCTGGCGCCCGCCCCCGCCCATGAAGGTGCCGAAGAGGTCGCCGAAATCGAAACCGCCCGGGGGCGTGCCGCCGAAGCCGCCGGGACCTGGCCCCATCTGCATCTGGGGCGCGCCCGCCGGATCGCCGTACTGGTCGTAGTTCTTCCGCTTCTCTGGATCCGACAGCACCTCGTTGGCGGTGGCCAGCTCCTTGAACTTGGCCTCCGCCGCCGCGTTGCCGGGATTCAGGTCCGGGTGGTACTTCCGCGCCAGCTTGCGGTAGGCCTTCTTCACCTCCTCGTCGGAGGCGGTCTTGGGCAGGCCCAGGATCTTGTAGTAGTCAGGGTGGGACACGGGTTCACTGTAGCGAATTTGCGCGCTTGCTACTCACATTTCGTGGAGGCAAAACTGCGCGGAGAGCAGCGGAGGAGTGCTTGTCTCCGCTGCCCTCCGCTTCTCCGCGTGGTGTTTTCAGCTCACGACTTCGGCGTCGATGACGCCGTCATCCTTCTTGGGCTCTTCGGCCGGGGCCCCCTCAGGGGCGGGAGCGCCGCCCTGCTGGTACAGGGATTCGGAGAGCTTGTGGGCCTTGGCGTTGAGATCATCCAGGGCCTTCTGGATCTGCTCCTTCTCGAAGGAGGCGAGGGCGGCCTTGGCGGCGGACACGGATTCCTCCGCGGCTTTCTTGTCGTCTTCGGGCAGTTTGTCGCCGCCCTCCTTGAGGAGCTTCTCCACCTGGTAGACGAGCTGGTCGAGCTTGTTCTTGTCCTCGAGCAAGGCCTTGCGGGTCTCGTCCTCGGCCTTGTGGGCCTCGGCGTCCTTCACCTTGGCGTCGATCTCCTCCTTGGAGAGGCCGGTTGAGCCCGTCAGCGTGATGCTGGCGTCCTTGCCCGTGGCCTTGTCCTTGGCGGTCACATGCACGATGCCGTTGGCGTCGATGTCGAAGATGACCTCGACCTGGGGCATACCGCGGGGCGCGGGCGGGATGTCGCCCAGGTGGAACTTGCCCAGCAGCTTGTTGCCGTCCACGACCTGCCGCTCGCCCTGGAAGACCTCGATGTCCACGCCCGGCTGGTTGTCCACGGCCGTGGTGTAGATCTCGGAGCGCTTCGTGGGGATGGTCGTGTTGCGGGGGATGATGACGCTCATCTGGCCGCCGTTGGCGTTGATGCCGAGCGAGAGCGGCGTCACGTCGAGGAGCAGCACGCCCTTCACGTCGCCCGCCAGGACGCCGCCCTGCACGGCCGCGCCGACGGCGACGACTTCATCGGGGTTCACGCTCTTGTTGGGCTCTTTGCCGAAGATGGATTTGACGAGCTCCTGCACCTTGGGCGTGCGGGTGGAGCCGCCCACGAGGATGACCTCGTCGATCTCGTGATGGCTGAGCTTCGCGTCCTTGACCGCGTTCTCGCAGGGCACCTTCAGCTTGGCCAGGATGGGCTCCAGCATGGCCTCGAAGCGGGACCGCGTGAGGTTCTGGTTGATGTGCTTGGGGCCGGATGCGTCCGCCGTGATGTAGGGCAGGCTGATGTCCGTCTGCGTGGTGCTGGAGAGCTCCACCTTGGCCTTTTCGGCGGCCTCCTTCAGGCGCTGCATGGCGTCCGCCTGCTTGCGGAGGTCGATGCCCTCGGCCTTCTGGAACTCCTCCACCAGCCAGTCGATGATGAGCTGGTCCACATTGTCGCCGCCCAGATGGGTGTCGCCGTTGGTGGACTTCACCTCGACCACGCCCTCGCTGACTTCGAGGATGCTGATGTCGAAGGTGCCGCCGCCGAAGTCGAAGACGGCGATGGTGCCGTCCTTCTTCTTGTCGAGGCCGTAGGCCAGGGCCGCGGCCGTGGGCTCGTTGATGATGCGCTTCACGTCCAGGCCCGCGATGGCGCCGGCGTCCTTGGTGGCCTGGCGCTGGGCGTCGTTGAAGTAGGCGGGCACGGTGATGACGGCCTCCGTCACCTTCTGCCCCAGGTAGGCTTCCGCGGCTTCCTTCATCTTGGTGAGGATGACGGCGGAGATCTCCTCGGGCGTGAGGTGCTTGCCGTCGATGTTGACGGCGCAGCCGCCCTTGTCGCTGCGTTCCACGGCGTAGGGGACGAGCTTCTGCTCCTTGTCGCTGTCCGCGAAGGGCAGGCCCATGAAGCGTTTGATGGAATAGATGGTGCTCTTGGGCTGGGCCACGGCCTGGCGTTTGGCCGAGGCGCCCACCAGCCGCTCGTGGGTCTTGGGGTTGAAGCCCACCACGGAGGGCGTGGTGTCCGCGCCTTCGGGGTTGGGGATGACCTTGGGCTGGCCGCCTTCCATGACGGCCACGCAGCTGTTGGTGGTGCCCAGATCGATGCCGATGATCTTGCTCATGTTCGTTCCTCCGGAGGGCGCCCGAAGGCACCTGTAGCCTCAAGAATAGGGCGCAGGTCTGGCCTGTCAATAGAATCTTCTAAAAACAACTCATATTTTCTTCTGCTGAGATGAAGGGTATCCTAACGCCCATGACGAGCCGCCCCTGCCCCATGTGCCAAAAGCCCACGCCCTGGGAGGGCAACGCCTGGAAGCCTTTCTGCTCGGAGCGCTGCAAGACGCGGGATCTGGGCGCCTGGTCCAGTGAAAGCTACCGCGTGCCCCTGAAGCCGGAGGAGGAACAGGGCGAGGGCTGGAACGAGGAAGAAGAGCCGTTCTGAACGAAAGAGGCCGGGGCAGGGCCCCGGCCTCTTTCTGGATCCGCTAAGGACCGGCTCAGGGGGCGACGATGGCGCTCGCCACCGGCGAAGTCCCGTAGGGGAAGGCGCTCTGGAACGGGTTCGAAGCGTAGTTGACGCCCGGATTCCGGACCGCCGAGATGGTGATCACATAGGTGTTGCCCGCCGTCATGATGCCGGGTGGCACCGTAACCTGCCGCGAGGCGGTCCGGAGCACGAAGCGGCTCGAAAGCGGGAGCGCGCTGGTGCCGCCCTGGTTCATCAGCTGGTAGACGCTCACGACGAATCCGGTGGGAGAACCCGTCGCCGGCGCGTCCCAGGCGATGACCGGGTTCGTGCCGACGCCGAGCTGGTTCTGGAACAGCGTCTTCCCGTTGATGCGCGGGTTCTGGACGGGGCTGAGCAGGGGCGCGATGGGCGTGGCGGCCGTGGGCATCGTTGTCGTCGCCGTGTAGGCCGAGCGCAGGAGGTTCACTGGGGTCGCGGCGCCCGGCGCCAAGTAGGCGACGGACCAGGTGAAGTAGGTTTCGGCGAGGGGCGTCCACGCAGTGGGGAAGGGGTTGCCATAGGGCAGGTCGCCGAGATCCAGGTCGGCGGTGGCATTCACATCCCCGCTGTCGTAAGTGAAGAGCTGGAAGGCGTCGCCGGGGACGCCGACGCTGGTGCCGAGCGGCGAGAGCCAGAGGCCGAATTCGGTCTGCACGACGGTGGCGCTGGGGTTCACGGCGGAAGTCATGGCCGCGAGCGCGGACCGCTTCCAGCCCAGGTGGAGGGTGGAAGTCTGGGGGATGTCGAGGAAGCCGCCGTTGGCCGTCGTCGTCGCGCCATCCGCCATGGTGGTGGGCGGGAGATAGAAGGCCTTCCCGAGGGCGCGGTAGGTCTGGCCCGACGCGATGCGGCTGGTGAGCTGGGTCAGGTAGGCCTGGTCGCCCTTGCTGGCGTCGAGGAGCGGGAATCCGTTCTGGACGAATTCCATCGTGTAGGCGTTCAGGGCCGTGTCGCCCGGGTTCGGCGTGTTGAGGATGCCCGCGATGCCGTAGGTGGAATAAGTGAAGCCCTGGTTCGGCACGGTCCAGAACAGCTCGTCGGTGCCCTGCCAGGCGTTGAGGCCCGTGGCGGACATGGCGAGGTTCGTGGGCTGGGTGCCCGGATACACCGCGTCGGCGCGGCCGTAGAGGTCAAAGACCCACTCGACATTGTCGACATTGGTCCACAGGTAGCTGCGGCCGAACTTCAGCCAGTAATAGCCCACCGGCACATTGGGAATGCTGAAGGTGCCATCCTCGTGGCCGATGCCCGTGAGAGTGTCGAAGCCGCCGCTGGTGTTGGGGACGAGGGCCTGGATGGGCGTGGCGGTGAGGTCCTGGGGCTGCAGGGTCGTCGCGCTGTCCTGATGGAAGGTGTAGCTGTAGAGGCCGGTCACGATGCGCAAGGGCGTGGCGGCGGCCGCTACGCTTTGGGGGCGCGGCGCGGGAGCGGGCGCCGGAGCGGACTGCGCGGTTTTCAAGGCCTCGAGCTCTCCGGGAGCCAGCGACACCACGGGGCCGGTGCCGGTCGCGATGGGGTGCAGCGGGTGGGCGCGATGGGGGCGGCTTGGGCTGTCGCTGGCCCAGAAGGGGGCTGGGGCCGCCGTCTCGGTCCGCGTCGGGGGCGGCGCGGTCTTGGCTGCGGGCGCGGCGCCGGAACCGGCGCCTCCGCCGCAGGCGAGGCTCAGGGCGAGCGCGGAGAGGGCGAGTCCAAGACCCGCGGGAACACGGGGAGTGGAGAAGGTCATGTGGCACCTCTTTGGGGGGCCGCCCATGGCGGCCAGGTGGGGACAAAGAGGGTAATTATCAATCGCGGATTGATAGAGAGGCCTTTTTTTTCTATGTTAAATCTAGTTAAGAACACCTTCTTGTTGATAACTCGTGGGATATGAAAATAGGCGCGGCGCCGAACCGCCTAGGGATCCCTTGTCCAGGGGGCCTGCGGCGGCCGATAAGCTAGAGGGTTCGGAGCCCCCATGCCTTTCGAGCCCCTGTCGCAGGAACCCGCGATCCAGCGCCGCTGGATGGACGAAGGCGCCTTCCGCGCCAAGCCCGCTTCGGAGCTGCTTCCGGATTCGAAGACCTTCTACATGCTCGTGATGCTGCCCTACCCTTCGGGCCGCATCCACATGGGCCATGTGCGCAACTACACGCTGGGCGACATCGTGGCGCGCTTCCGCCGCATGCGCGGCTTCGAGGTGATGCATCCGCTGGGTTGGGATTCCTTCGGCCTGCCGGCAGAGAACGCCGCCATCAAGCACGGCATCCACCCCGCCATCTGGACGCGGCAGAACATCGCGGACATGAAGGCCCAGATCCAGAAGATGGGCATCAGCTACGACTGGGAGCGGGAGGTCGCGAGCTACCTGCCTGAGTACTACAAGTGGAACCAGTGGTTCTTCCTCCAGATGTGGAGAAGGGGCGATGTCTTCCGCGCCGAGCGCATGGTCAATTGGTGCGAGGCCCTGGGCACCGTGCTGGCCAACGAGCAGGTGGTGGACGGCAAGGACGAGCGCACCGGCGCCGAGGTCGTCCAGAAGCCCCTGGAGCAGTACTTCTTCCAGACGACGAAGTACGCGGACGAGCTGCTATCGGGGCTCGGTCAGATCGACTGGCCGGAAAACGTGAAGACGATGCAGCGCCATTGGATCGGCAAGTCCGAGGGCGCGCGCCTGAAGTTCAGCCTGGTCACCGGCGAGGAGGTGGAAGTCTTCACGACGCGCCTGGACACGCTCTTCGGCGTGAGCTTCCTGGCGCTCAGCACCGAGCATCCGCTCATCGAGGCCGTCGCGAAGGCGGACGCCGGGCTGAAAGCCTTCTGCGATGAAGTCGCCGCCGTGAGCCGCGAGGAACGCCTCACCAGCGATGTGAAGCTGGGCCACCGCTCGGCGCTCGAAGCGATCCACCCCTTCACGGGCGCCAAGATCCCTGTCTACGCCGCCAACTACGTGCTCATGGACTACGGCACCGGCGCCGTCATGGGCGTGCCCGCCCACGACGAGCGGGACGGCGAGTTCGCGGCGAAATACGGCCTGCCCATTCCGAAGGTCATCGAGGGCGACGACGCCTTCGAGCACGGCACGCTCGTCGCCAGCGGCGAGTTCTCGGGGCTGGGCAGCGAAGCCGCCGCGGAAGCCATGGTCGCGAAGCTCGGCGATCGCGCCGCCAAGGCGACGACCTTCAAGCTGAAGGACTGGGGCCTCAGCCGCCAGCGCTACTGGGGCACGCCCATCCCCACCGTCCATTGCCCCGACTGCGGCGTGGTGCCCGAGAAGGAGGAGAACCTGCCCATCCGCCTGCCGGAGGATGTGGCTTTCGCGGGCGTGGGGCCTTCGCCCCTCACGACCTCGAAGTCCTTCCTCGACTGCGCCTGCCCCGCCTGCGGCAAGCCGTCACGGCGTGAGACGGACACCATGGACACCTTCGTGGATTCCAGCTGGTACTGGATGCGCTACCTGGATCCGAAGAACGACGCGCTGCCCTTCGCGAAGGCGGAGAGCGACGCCTGGATGCCCGTGGACCTCTACATCGGGGGCATCGAGCACGCGACGATGCACCTCATCTACGCGCGCTACTTCTTCAAGGTGCTGCGCGACCTCGGCATGGCGAGCGGCGACGAGCCCTTCACCAAGCTCATCTGCCAAGGCATGGTCCTGAAGGACGGCTCCAAGATGTCGAAATCCAAGGGCAACATCGTGGATCCTGACGAGGTGCTGGCCGACTACGGCGCGGACGCGCTGCGCCTCTTCATGACCTTCGCCGCGCCCATCGAGAAGGAGCTGGACTGGACCGGCTTCGAGGGCATCGAAGGCGCCACCCGCTTCCTCAAGCGCGTCTCGAAGCTCGTGGACGACCACGCCGTCACCGCCGACGCCCTGCCCGCCAAGGACGCGCTCTCGAAAGAAGAGAAGGCGCTGCTCGTGAAACTGCATCAGACCATCGTGCGCCTCACGGGCGACCTGGAAAGCCGCTACAGCTTCAACACGGTCGTGTCCGGCCTCATGGAACTCAGCAACGCCATCGGCGAGCTGCCCGCGGAGGCGCCCCATCGCGCTGCTGTGATGCAGCACGCGCTGGAGCGCTTCGTGCTCATGCTTTCGCCCGTCGCGCCCCACGCGGCCGAGGCGCTGTGGACGCAGCTCGGCGGGAAAGGCCTCGCCATGAAGGCGTCCTGGCCAGAAGCCGAGGCGGCCTTCCTCCAGGCGGACGAGGCCCTCGTCGTCGTGCAGGTGAACGGCAAGCTGCGCGGCCGCATCACCGTCGCCAGCAGCGCCACCGAAGAGGAGCGCCGCGCCGCCGCCCTGGCCTCCGAAGAAGTGCAGCCCTGGATCGACGGCAAGGAGATCGTGAAGGTCGTCGTGCCCCCGGGCGGCAAGCTCGTCAGCATCGTGATCAAGGGATGATTCACAACCGCGAAGACGCAAAGCACGCCAAGGAAAACCTTCAATAAGCTCTTCTTCGCGCCCTTTGCGTCTTTGCGGTGAATTTCTTAGGAGACAACATGCCGCTCGTGGAATGCGTCCCCAACTACAGCGAGGGGCGGGACAAGGCGAAGATCAAGCAGATCACGGACGCCATCGAGGCCGTGGAGGGCGCGGCGCTCATGGACGTGGACATGGGCGCGGACACGAACCGCACGGTCGTGACCTTCGTGGGCGAGCCCGAGGCCGCGCTGGAGGCGGCCTTCCAGGCTGTCGCGAAGGCGGCGCAGCTCATCGACATGGCCGCGCACGCGGGCGCGCACCCCCGCATGGGGGCGACGGATGTCTGCCCCTTCATCCCGGTGGAAGGCGTTTCCATGGAGGACTGCGCGGAGTTGGCGCGGCGCCTGGGCAAGCGCGTCGGCGAGGAGCTGGGCATCCCCGTCTACCTCTACGAAGCCGCCGCGTCGACGCCGGAGCGGCGCAACCTCGCCGCCGTGCGCGAAGGCGAATACGAGGCCTTGCCGAAGAAGCTGCAGGATCCGAAGTGGAAGCCCGATTTCGGACCGGCCGCTTTCAACGCGAAGGCCGGCGCGACCGTGACGGGCGCCCGCGAGTTCCTCATCGCCTACAACATCACGCTCAACAGCCGCGACAAGGCCCACGCCACCGACATCGCCTTCGAGCTGCGGGAGAAGGGCCGCGTGGCGCGCCGCCAGCAGACGAACGCGCTCTACAGCTCGGGCCAGGAGCTGACCTACGCCGAAGGCCACTTCCCCTGCGGCAACTGCGAGGACCACGACGAGGCGACCTTCGAGGCTCTAGAGGCCCATTGCCGCGATGAGCACGGCTACGATTTGCGCCACCTGCTGGGCCTCAACGGCGTGGACGCGACGAAAGGTGTCATCGGCCAGAAGGCCTACCGCGCGGGGATCTTCGCGCACTGCAAGGCCATCGGCTGGGTGGTGGAGGAGTACGGCCGCGCGCAGATCAGCGTGAATCTCACGGACTACAAGGTGACGGCCGCCCATGAGGTGCTGGACGCCGCGCGGGAGCTGGCCTCGGAACGGGGGCTCGTCATCACCGGGAGCGAGATCGTGGGCCTCGTGCCCTACGCCGCCCTGGCCGAAAGCGGCCGTCACTACCTGCGCGCCATGGGCCGCTCGCCCTTCGTGCCTGCCGAGGATCTCATCCGGACGGCCCTCCACAGCATGGGCTTAGCCGATGTGGCGCCCTTCGACATCGGGAAGAAAGTCCTGGGTCTGCCCAAGTCCGGACCGCTCGTCTCGATGAAGGTGGATGCCTTCGTGGACGAAGTGAGCCGCGATACGCCGGCCCCCGGCGGCGGATCCATCGCCGCCCTGGCGGGCTCGCTGGGCGCGGCGCTGGCCAGCATGGTCGTCAACCTTTCGCAGCCCAAGGCGAAGGACGAGGGCCATGAGCTGGAGCTGCTCAGCATCGCCATGGAGGCGCAGAAGCTGAAGGACCAGCTGCGCGCGGCCGTGGATGAGGACACTCAAGCGTTCAACGGCTACATGGACGCGCTGCGCCTGCCCAAGGCCACGGACGACGAGAAGGGCGCGCGCAAGGCCGCCATGCAGGCGGGCCTCAAGCAGGCCGTGGCCGTGCCACTCGGGACGGCGGAGCAGAGCCTCGCGGCCAT
>DATJFC010000112.1:0-3190 GCA_035495995.1 Holophagaceae bacterium | reverse complement strand
CGTGGAGAAGGTGAAGAAGGCCGAGGACCTGGGCGCCGCCCTGGACAGGGCCTTCACCTTCGACCGGCGGGTGCTGGTGGAGCAGGGCCTCGACATCCGCGAGATCGAAGTGGCCGTGCTGGGCGGCGATGACCCGGAAGTCTCCGTACCGGGCGAAGTGCTGGTGGCGGACGAGTTCTACACCTTCGAGGACAAGTACATCGCCGGCAAGTCCACGGCGAAAATCCCCGCGGAGCTGCCGGAGGAGCTGGTGGACCTCATCCGCAGCCACGCCCGGCGGGCCTTCCGCGCCCTGGATGCCTACGGCATGGCCCGGGTGGACTTCTTCCTGGAGAAGACGACGGGCCGCGTCTTCCTCAACGAGATCAACCTCATCCCCGGCTTCACGAGCATCTCCATGTTCCCCAAGCTCATGGCCGCCAGCGGCGTCCCCTACCCGGAGCAGCTCTCCCGCCTCGTCGAGCTGGCCCTGGCCCGGCACAAGCAGATGGCCGCGAAATCCAAGGGTTTCCAAAGCGGGAGCGACTGGTTCAAGGGCGATCGGGCGTAGAATCTCCCCATGCACGCGCGCACCTGGCTCTCGGCTCTCTCCCTGCCCCTGGTGGCGGCCTTCACATGGCCCGTCGCCACGCAGAAGCTCCCCATCGACGGGGCGAAGGCGGCGCCCGCCCAGGATCCCTTGGCGGGCCTCACAGATATCGAGGATGTGCTCGCGCTGGTGCAGGCGAACTATGTGGACCGCCCTGACATGCCCAAGGTCATCGGCGGCGGCATCCAGGCGGCCTTGGAACGGGCGCATCCGCTCAACAGCCTCCTGACGCCCGAAGAACTCCGCGCCGGCGATCCGGGCCCCGCCAGCGCGGGCCTGACCGTGGTGAAGCGGGGCATCTACGCCCAGGTGCTGGCGGTGACGCCCGGCGGTCCCGCGGACCAGGCCGGCGTGCAGGTGGGGGATGTGATCCGCCGCGTGAATGACGAGCCCATCGGCCCCCTCAGCTCCTGGAAGCTGGACCGCATGCTGCGGGGCGCGGCCGGGGCCAAGGTCGCCCTGTTCCGCTATGCCGCCGCCACGGCCGACCTCGGCAAGGTGGAGGTGGTCCTCCAGGTGTTGAAACCCAGGGCCGTCGAAGTCCACTCGACGGACCAGGGCAGCCTCGTGACCGTGCCTGATCTGAAGGCCGGGCGCGCGGGCGAGCTGAAGGCCGCGATCGCGAAGCTCGACCGGTCCAAGCCGCTGGTGCTGGACCTGCGCGACGACACCGAGGGCGTTTTGCAGGAAGCCGCCGCAGTGGCGGGCCTCTTCGAGGGCGCCGGCCCCTTCGCCACCATCCAGGACGCCGGCAAGCCGGACCGCTCCGTGGCCATCCAGCCCTCGGGGCAGCCCGCCTTCAAGCAGGTGGTCGTCCTCCAGGGCCCTAGCACGCTGGGCGCCGCGGAGGCTCTCAGCGCCTGCCTGAAGAAGTCCGGCGCGGCCGTCGTGGGCGAGCGCACGCCGGGACTCGGCGTCGCGCTGTCGCGCATCCCTTTGCGTGAAGGCGGCGCGGTGGAACTCGTCACCGAGCGCTGGATCGGCGATGGCGGGGAGAAGCTGGACCGGCAGGGCGTCGCGCCTACGCGCGCGTTGCGCCTCGGCCCCAAGGATGATCCGCTCCAGTCCGTGCTGTCCGCCCTCGCGACGCCGGCGCCCGTGAGCACCCGCGTGAAGCAGGAGCATGCCTAAGAAAGCCTCCACCCCGGCGCTCCTGGGCTGGGCCGCGGCGGCGCTGGCCCTTGGGCTCGGCGCGGGCGCGCTGCTGGGCCACCTGAGTTGCGAGCGCAAGCGCGAGGCGCCCCCGGCGGAAGCACCCGCGAAGCCGGTCCACAGGCCGAGGCCTGAAGCGCCCAAAGCCGGGCCCGAGCCCAAGCCCGAGCCCGAGCCCGAGCCGCCGAAGGCCGCGGTCGAGGAGCCAAGCCTCCCCAAGCTCGCGCTCATCATCGACGACCTCGGCTACGCCGAGCCGGACCTGGTGAAGCGGCTCTGCTCCGAACCCGTGCCGCTCACGGTCGCGGTGCTGCCTTATCAGGAGCACACGGTGGAGAGCGCCGACCTCGCCCACGAGATGGGCAAGGCCGTCATCCTCCACCTGCCCATGGAGGGCCGCGCGGACAAGGATCCGGGCCCCGACGCGCTGAAGTACGACCTGCCCGAGAGCGAAATCCGCGCCCGCACCCGCAAGGCCCTGGGCGATGTGCCCTTCATCGAGGGCGCCAACAACCACATGGGCTCGCGCATGACGGCCGACCCGGCGCGCATGCACTGGATCCTCGAAGAGTTCCGCGGCCGCAAGCTCTACTTCGTGGACAGCCGCACCATCGCCACGACGACGGGCTGGCAGGTGGCGCAGGAACTCCACATCCCCACCATCCAGCGCAAGGTCTTCCTGGACGACGACAAGAGCTTCGCCGCCACTGAAGCGCAGTTCCAGCGCGCCATCGACTTCGCCAAGAAGGACGGCCAGGCCGTCGCCATCGGCCACATCTACCCCGAGACCGTGGACGCGCTGGAGAAGCTCATCCCCGAAGCGAAGGGGCAGGTGCAGTTCGTCTTCGTGCGGGAACTGGTGAAGTAGCTCAGGCTTTCCGCCGGATCTGCACGACCTTGTCCACTTCGGCGTGCACCACGCCCTCAGCGTCCATCAGTTCCACGCGGTAGGTGCGATCAAGCTTGGGTTCCAGCTCCAGCAGGCGGCGCACCTCGGCCAGCTCGGCATCGTCGATGCGCATGATGGCCGTGAGCGTGGTCTTGCCGGGCTTGCGGAAGCGGATGCTGGCGGCCTTGTCCCACACGATGAAGTCCGGGCCCAGGCGCTTGATGAGCATCAGCATGAAGAAGGGATCCACGCTGGCGTAGAGGCTGCCGCCGAAGATCGTGCCCACATAGTTCCGAGTGCGCCAGGACAGGCGCAGCTTCACGCGGATCTCCGACCAGTCCGCTGCGACGAACGAGACCCGCCCGCCCGTGCCCCGGTAGCAGGGCCAGAGGTTCGTCATCCAGCGGAACCAGCGCGTGCGGAAGGACTCGTGCATGGGAAGACATTAACCATGGAGACGCGTAGGCGCGGAGAAAACACAAATCTTCTCTGTGTCTCCGCCTCTCCTTGGTTCGCCCTTCTCTAAAACCTCACCGTCACATCGCCGTCCGCCTTCTTGA
>DATJFC010000111.1:0-2042 GCA_035495995.1 Holophagaceae bacterium | reverse complement strand
AGGACGGCCGCGCGGACGAGGCGAAGGCGCTCCTGGCCGGGCGCTTCTTCGCGCGCGAGGAGGGAGGCACCAACGTGCGGCAGGTCTTCGTCGAGATCCGGCTGCTCGAAGCGCTGGCGCTGGCCAGGGCGGGCCGTGGCGCGGACGCCCTCGCCATCGTGGAAGGCCTCGGCCGCGAGGCGCCGGGCTTTGCCTTCACGAAGGACGGCATGGACGTCTTCGTCGACGCGCCACGCGCGCAGTACGCGGCGGGCGAGATCGCGTCGCTGGCCGGAGACGACGCGGCGGCACGACGCCACTGGCAGAAGGCCACGGAGGGCCGGGAGGCGTTCTTCCGCGCCCTGCCCTACGCCTACGCCGCCGCGCGACGGCTGGGCGGCGCCGACGAGGCGGCCTGGCGCACGCGTCTGGAAGAGAGCCTGGCCCAATCGGACAAGTTCCTCGAAGCGGGGACGGGGTTCCCCGGGGTGGTGGTCACTTCGCAGGGACTGATGCTGCGCGCGCTCGGCCGCGAGGACGAGGCCCGGGCCCGCTTCCGGCGCGCGCTGCTGCAGCCGGACCAGCGCCTCTCCCATCTCGTCGCCCGGCGCGCCCTCCAGGACGCGAAGCCCTTCTGATGAAGACCGTCGCCACCATCGATTACGTCGTGATCGCCGCCTACATGGCCTTGATGGTCGGCATCGGGGTCTACGCGGCGCGATTCAACAAGAACGCCTCGGACTACTTCCGCGGGGCCAACCGCATCCCCTGGCTGGTGGCGGGCCTGAGCTCGTTCATGAGCGGGTTCAGCGCCTGGACGTTCACGGGGGCGGCCGGCCTCGCCTACCAGCACGGCCTCATCGCGATCCTCCTGTACCTGGGCAACGCCCTCACGTTCCTGCTCGGCTACTGGGTGTTCGCGGTGCGCTGGCGGCGCGCACGCATCTCGACGGTCATGGAGTACCTCGTCGAGCGCTTCGACGAGCGCACGCGCCAGGCCTTCTCCTGGACCACGGTGCTCTTCCAGCTCTTCACCGGGGCCAGCATGCTCTACGGGCTCGGGCTGTTCGAGGCCTCCACCTGCGACCTTCCGCTGGTCTGGACGATCTTCGGCTCCGGTGTGGTGATCCTGGCCTACTGCGTGATCGGAGGGCTGTGGGCGGTGGTCATCACCGACTTCCTTCAGGCCGTGATCCTCATGCCCTTCACGGTAGTGATGGTGGCGGTCTCCCTGGCGCGGGTGGGGGGCTTCGGCGGGTTGATGCGGGGCCTGCCTCCGGAGCTGACTTCGATCCATCTCACCCCCGGCATGGGCTGGCTGTACGTGGCGTGCTGGACCTTCATGGTGAGCTTTGGCTACAACACCTCGGCCATGGCCCAGCGCTACTTCAGCGTGGCCGACGAGCGGGCGGCCAAGAAGGTCGCCTTCCTCTGCTTCGCGCTCTTCGTCCTGGGCGCGTTCCTCTGGTTCATCCCGCCCCTGGCCATGCGCGTGCTGTATCCGGATCTCCGCGCCGTGTGGCCGGGCCTCGCCAATCCGCACGAGGCGTCCTACGCCGTGGCCTCGCTGACCCTGCTCCCCAACGGCCTCGTCGGCATCATGCTCGCCGCCATGTTCAGCGCCACCATGTCGAGCCTCTCCGGGCTCTTCAACGTGCACGCGGCCGTCGTGTCCAAGGACATCTACCAGCGGCTGGTGGCGCCGCAGGCCAGCGAGCGGCAGCTCCTGGTGGTGGGGTGGGCCGCGACCTTCGGCGTGGGTGCGACCATGACCGGCCTGGCCATGAGCATGGCCGCCAAGGGCCAGAGCATCTTCGCGGTCATGCTCACCTTCAACACGGTCATCTCGCTCGCCTACGGCCCGCCCGCCCTGCTCGGCCTCGTGGTGAAGAAGACGCCGTCCTGGTCCGGCCTGCTGAGCTTCGCCGTGGGATTGATCCTCGGCTGCTACGGCGCGTTCGTGGGCAACTGGAGCCTCGTGCGCAACGTGCTGATCATCCTGCCCACCTCCTGCGCGATCTTCCTTCTCTCCGCCCTCGTGGGCCGGGACGACGCGGCGCACG
>DATJFC010000110.1:0-5299 GCA_035495995.1 Holophagaceae bacterium | reverse complement strand
AGCCGTGGGCACGCCGAACCAGCTGTCGTTCCAGGTGGCCCGGGTGCGCGGGTCGTCGGGATCGAAGGAGCCGCTGGACTGCGCGCGGGCGGTCTGGGCGGCCAGGCACAGCAGCAGGCCGGAGAAGAGGAGGGGGCGGCTTAGGCGCGGCATGGAGATCCCGAAAAAGACCATCGGGAGTCGGAGAGCCCCCGGTGATATATCCATCGTCAGTCTAGGGATGATCCGGCGCATGACTGTATTAATTCGCGTTAAGCCGGAAAGGAGGGCCGGATCGGGAATGGCGTCCCCGCTTCCCCTTGCGCGTTGACCCGCCTTCTTATCGGTTCTAGGGTCGAAGGTTTAGCCGGACCTCCGTGATCGCCATCCGCCCCGAGAACCCCCTCATCGTCCAGTCGGACCGCACCCTCCTCCTGGAGGTGGCCCATCCGGCCTTCGAGCAGGTGCGCGACGAGTTGAGCCGCTTCGCGGAACTGGTGAAGAGCCCTGAGCACATCCACACCTTCCGGGTGACGCCGCTGTCGCTGTGGAATGCCTCGGCCTCCGGCGTGTCCTGCGACGAGATGATCGCGACGCTGGACCGCTGGTCGAAGTACCCCGTGCCCCAGAACCTCACGCAGGAGATCCAGGACCACGGCACGCGCTACGGCAAGCTGCGGCTCGTGCAGAAGGGCGACCGGCTCGCGCTGGAGATGGACGACCGCGGCCTCTTCTGGGAGATCGAGCACCAGAAGGCCTTGCAGGGTTTCCTCGCCGAGCCCTACCCGGACGAGAAGGGCATCTTCCTCCACACCGGCAGCCGTGGCGAGGTGAAGCTGCATCTCATCCGCCTCGGCCATCCCGTCCAGGATCTGGCGGGCTACAAACCCGGCGATCCACTCCCCTTCACGCTCGCCCCCGAGTTGAAGGCCAGCGGCAAGGCTTTCGGCCTCCGGCCCTACCAGAAGGCCGCAGTTGATGTCTTCCACGCGGGCGGCGGCCCCGAGGGCGGCGCGGGCGTGCTGGTGCTGCCCTGCGGCGCGGGCAAGACCGTCATCGGCATCGGCTGCATGGACCGGCTCCAGACCCACACGCTGGTGCTCACCACCAACGGCACGGCCGTGAAGCAGTGGAAGCAGGAGCTGCTGGACAAGACCTCGCTCACCGAGGACCAGGTCGGGCTCTACACGGGCGACACGAAGGAGATCAAGCCCGTCACCATCGCCACCTACCAGATCCTCACCTACCGGAAGAGCAAGGAGGCGCCCTTCGAGCACTTCAAGCTCTTCGAGGCCGCCAACTGGGGGCTCGTCATCTACGACGAGGTGCACATGCTCCCCGCGCCGGTGTTCCGCGCCGTCGCCGAGCTCCAGGCCAAGCGGCGGCTGGGCCTGACCGCGACCCTCGTGCGCGAGGACGGCAAGGAGGAGGACGTCTTCTCCCTCATCGGCCCCAAGCGCGTGGATGTGCCCTGGAAGATGCTCGAGAAGGAAGGCTTCATCGCCACGGCCCATTGCCTCGAGATCCGCGTGCCCCTGCCGACGGACGAGCGCATGGAGTACGCCGTGGCCGACCAGCGCCAGCGCTTCCGCATCGCGAGCGAGAACAGCCTGAAGCTGGCGGTGGTGGACGAGCTGCTGGCGGGCCACCCGGACGAATCCGTCCTCATCATCGGCCAGTACCTCGAGCAGCTCCGCATCCTCGGCGAGCGGCTGAAGGCCCCCGTGCTCACGGGCCAGACGCCGGAGAAGGAGCGCGAGGAGCTGTTCCGGAAGTTCCGCAGCGGCGAGCTGCGGGTGCTCATCGTGAGCAAGGTGGCCAACTTCGCCATCGACCTGCCCGACGCCAGCGTCGCCATCCAGGTGAGCGGCACCTTCGGCTCGCGTCAGGAGGAGGCCCAGCGCCTGGGCCGCATCCTGCGCCCCAAGGGCGACCATAATGTGAGCTACTTCTACTCGCTCATCAGCAAGGACAGCACCGAGCAGGAGTTCGCCCGCAACCGCCAGCTCTTCCTCACCGAGCAGGGCTACCGCTACCTCATCGAGAGCCGCCACTTCCAGCCGGAGGGGGGGCTCAGCGAGCCCGCCGTGTGGAAGCAGCTGATGGAAGAGACACGGGGTTAGTTCCAGCTTCTTGGGTGCACCTTCACAGCCCGTTCACGCGAGGCCGCGAGACTTGCGCATGGAGGCCCCATGCGTCCCAGCCGCGCGATCGCGTTCCTGACCCTCGCTTCCACCTTCATGGCGCTCGCCATCTCCCTGGCCTGCGGGAAGCCCCAGCCCGCGCCCGCGGCTGCGGCCGCCTCCGCCGGCGCGCCACCGCTCCTCGACCCGGCCCTGACGGCCTACGCGGGGCCCCAGGTCAGCGGCGAAGTCGCGAGCATCGGATCCGACTCCATGGATCCCCTCATCCAGCTTTGGGCGGATGATTTCAGGGCGCTGAACCCCGCGGTCTCGTTCCGCATCGTCTCCAAGGGCTCGGCCACGGCGCCGCGCGCGCTGCTGGCGGGCGATTCGCTCATCGGCCAGATGAGCCGGCCCATGAACGAGGCCGAGCTGGCGGCCTTCCAGGAGAAGTTCGGCTACGCGCCCACCCAGGTCATCGTCGCCGCGGACGCGCTGGCGATCTACGTCAACGCGGGCAACCCGCTGCCTAAGCTGAGCCTCGCCCAGGTGGACGCCATCTTCGGCCGCGAACGCAAGGCGGGGTACCCCAAGGACCTCCGCGGCTGGGGCGACTTCGGCCTTGAGAATGGATGGCAGACGAAGGTGATCCAGCCTTACGGCCGCAACGAGAACTCGGGGACGCGCGCCTTCTTCCAGGAGCATGTCCTCCTCAAGGGCGCCTACCGGCCCGAAGTGAAGGCCCTCGACGACCAGTTCGCGACCGTGGAGGCGGTCGCCTCCGATCCGGACGGCATCGCCTACGGCCCGATCCAGCACAAGGTGCAGGGCGTGCGCGCCGTGCCTCTGGAGAACGGCGGCGCGGCCGTGATGCCGAGCATGGCCGCCATCCTGGCGGGCGACTATCCGCTCACGCGCTTCCTCTACATCTACGTGAACAAGGCGCCGGGCAAGCCGCTGCCTGGCGCGGTGCGGGCCTTCCTCGCCTACGCGATCTCGCGCAACGGCCAGGCCTCCGTCGCCTCCTTCGGCGCGATCCCCATCCGCGCGGATGTGGCGCAGTCGGATCTCGCGAAGCTGGACTAGGGGAGCGACCATGCCCGTCATCGGCCGCGCGGGGAACCACCCGCTCACGGAGCAGCTCGCCGAAGACCCCTTCGGCGCGCTCCATCGCGGCGTGGAACTGCGGGACGGCCGCTTCCACCGCCACCTGCTGGTGCGCACCTTCAGTGAGGAGCTGCGCCAAGCCGGCCTGGGAGCGCGGCTGGCATCGCACCCTGCGCTGGCGGGGCCGAACCCGCCGAAGGCCTACGAGCGCTACCGCGTCGAAGACGGCGGCGCGCCCTACTCGTCGCTGCCCTACCTGGGAGGGCGCAGCCTCGCCGTCATCCTCGACCATGTCCGGGCCGGCGCGCTCGCGATGCCGATGGATTCGGGCCTGGCGCTGATCTGGAGCCTGTCGCAGGAGGTGGCCAAGCTGCGGAGCCAGGGCCTGCCCGGCGGCCTCGTCAACCCCCACACGGTGTGGGTGGGCTTCGATGGTCAGCTGCTCCTCCTCGACGCGCCGATGGCGGGGGTCCTCCACGGCCTGATGCCCCAGGCGCCCGCCTTGCGGGCGGCCCTGCAGGCCTACGAGCCGCCCGCCGGGCTCGACGGCCACGCCCGCGACCTCTGGCAGCTGGGCGCCCTGGCCTACGAGCTGCTCACGCGGCGCCCGCTGCCCTTGGCCGAAGGAGCGCGGCGCGAGGCCGTGGAGCGCGCCGCCGAAGGCGAGGACGGCCGGGAGCCGTTGCCGGCGGAGCTGAAGCGCATGCTCCACCGCATGCTCGGCACGGAGGGCGGCTTCACCTCCATCCAAGCCTTCGACCGCGACATGGAGCGCGCCCTCTTCGATGGCGAGCATGTGCCCACCACCTTCGGCCTCGCCTTCTACATGCACGACCTCTTCCTGAAGGAGACCCGCGCCGAGGCGACCGCGCTGCAGGCGGAGAAGGAGGCGGACTTCTTCGCCCACACGGAGGCCGCCAGGCATCTGCAGGGGCGCATCCAGACGAACCTCGCGCTGCTCGCCGAGGCGCCGCTGGCGCGGCCCCGCCGCAGGCCCGGCCCGGCCATGGCCGTCGCAGCGTCGCTGCTGGCCGCCTGCGGCGCTTTCTTCGTCTTCCGTTCCCGCAGCGAGGCGCAGGTGGAGGCGCTCAAGTCCCAGGTGGCGGCCTCCGAGCGCCGCGCCGCGGAGCTGAGCGTGCAGCAGAGCGACCTCGACGCGAAGCAGGCGGAGGAGGCCCGCCTGCGGACCCAGGCCGAGGCTCAGCTCGCCGAAGGGCGCACGGCGGAGGCCCAAGCCGAGCTCCAGCGCCAGATCGAGGAAGCCCGCGCCCGGCAGGCCGCGCTGGACCGGCAGCAGGCGGGACTCGCCGCCGAGCAGAAGCGCCTCGCTGAAGCGCGCCTGGCCTATGAGCGCAAGGCGGCCGCGCCCGCGCCGCCCCCGCCGATCGCCGCCGCGCCCGCCCCCGCGCTGACCGACGCGCCGCCGCGCCTCCTTGCGCCTGTCACCTGCGGCGCGCCCGCCGGGTTCAAGGGCGATCCCGCGCCCATGAAAGTGCGCGTCTTCATCAGCGAGCAGGGGCGCCCGCAGAAGGCGCTCGTGATGGGCGGCGATCCAGCCCTCGCCGATCTCGCCAAGCAGGCCGCCATGGCCGGCGCCTACGCCCCCGCCACCCACGACGGCGCCCCCAGCCGCGACTGGGTGACGGTGACGATCCCCTTCGTGCGGTGATCAGCGATTCACATGATCGAAGTGTGGCTGACGATCAAGGGGTCGATAAAGAAGGTCAACACACCCGCGTAAATGCCCGCGGCGACATCATCCAGCACAATTCCAGGACCGCCGGGAATCTCTTGAAGCTGCTTTGCTGGCCATGGTTTCCAGATATCAAACAATCTGAAAAACAGAAAAGGCACCGCAACTCTGATGAAGAATCCAGTCAGAGAAGTAGTAACAAGGGCATTGAACACCAGGGGCGTCAACGCAATCCATTGACCAGCCCACTCATCGGCAACAATGAAAGATGGATCCTTCGCGCCTGTTTCTCGGGCGACTAGATCTGATGCGCGGATGGCAACGATGGTCATTCCGATCAGCAGTGCTGGGAAGTAGAAAAGTAAAAGCAGGCTCGAGACGACACCCACGCTGGGAA
>DATJFC010000109.1:0-15330 GCA_035495995.1 Holophagaceae bacterium | reverse complement strand
TCCTCCGGGCGGACGCGCAGCGGACCCTCCGCCCCGGACAGCCCGATGGCTTCTTCTGCCGAGCGCGGCGCGCGCGTGAAACCCGCCTCCTGCAACGCGGCGCCGAGCGCATCCATCGGCGCCTGCGCGGCGAGCTGGCGGAAGTAGGCGTTGCAGGAGAGCGCCATCGCGCGGCTGAGCCCGAGGTCCCCGTGACCTGCCGGAAGCCAGCAGTTGGAGCCGGGCTCGCAGCGGAAGCGCGGTGAGGGCGCGCCCGCGTGGCTCGCGGCCCAGGCCTCGGCGACGAAGGGTTTCTGGATGGAACCGACGGCGATGGGCGCATCGGCGGAGGCGCCGCGCACCATCACGCCCGCGGCATCGCGGCACCAGACTTCAACGTGCGGGGCTTCCTGCGCGCCGCCCGCGCACGCGGCCAGGAGCAGGCCCGCGCGCAGGAGGAGCGTTCTCACTTCCCGCCGCCGAAGACGAGCGTCTCCCGCCAGCCATCCGCCGTGCGATGGCGTTCCACGCGCAGCGAATCCGTCGCGGGCATCCAGCCCAGCAGGCCCATCACGCGGTCGGACAGGGGCCGCACCTGCTCCGGCTGCGCGGGGCCCTCCGCCTTCTCCCAGCGCGGCGCCTCCGCGCGCACGGCGCGGAGGTCCACCTGGGCCCAGCGGAGCAGATCCGCCTGCATCGCGGGCGCGGGGACGGCTTCGAGCGCCTTCGCGGAAGGCCCGACCCAGAGAACGGCGCCCGCGCGCTTGAAGGCGAGGGCCGGAAGGCCGGGCCCCACGCGGATCTCCTTCGCGCCGTCCGCGTCCACCACCTCCGCTCGGCCCCCGCGGCGCGCGGCCGTCACGCGGCAGGCCTCGATGAAGTCCCCGTCACTGCTCGCGGGCCAGGGGAAGGCCATGCGGCGCGAGCCATCCGCGCCCACCCAGAAGCCCCAGCTCGGAACGGGCTGCCTGGCGAGCAGCGCCTTCCAATTCGCGAGATCGCCCGCTTCGAAACCAGGCCCTCCGGCCTTCACGAGCGGATGGGTGAAGTCCACGCCGTAGTGGTCCTCGGCCCCGGCGGATCCGGCGGGGGGCAACGGCGCGATGGAGGCCACCGGCAACTCGGCGGGGGCGGGGATGGGCTCCAGCAGGCCGCGGCGGAAGGCGGGCCAGAAGGTCGCGCCATCCGGCTCCCATCCCGCCGCCGCGGCGCCGGGCGCGTCGAAGGCGAAGACGCCGCTTCCGGCGTCGCCCGAGCCTTCGCGCACCTCCACGAGATGGCCGTTCTCATCGCGCAGGGCCGCGTGCACATGGCCCTGCTCCGGTCCTTGAGGGAAGAGGAACTCGCGCTTGAAGTAACGGTCCTTGCGGAGCGCGTCGAGATCCAGGTCCATGGCGACGAGGCCCGGCATGGGCGGCGCGAAGCCGCGCCCCGCCTGGAGATCGTCGAGGGCCAGCTTCAGCGCGCGCTCGCTGGTGGCGAGGATGAGGTGGCCGCCCGTCCGCGCCCACGCGAGGCCCATGCGGCGGTCCGGGTTCTCCAGCGAATCGCCGGCGCCCTTCGCCACCATCGCGTAGGTTACGCCCGCGTAGGTCTTCGGCGCGCCCTTCGGCAGCGGCGAGGGCAGCTGCGCGAGGGGCGTGTCGATGACGAGCACGGCTTCCAGATGGCCGACCTGGAGCAGAGAAATGCCCACGGCGGTAGGGTGCAGCGCGCGGATCTCGTCCCAGGTCCAGGGCAGGTCCCCTGAAAGCCGGGACCACTGGTCCTCCAGCTTCGAACCCACCTGGGTCTTGCGCCAGGCGGCGAGGGCGCGGTCCGAATCGCCGGGCTTCCCCGTGAGGAAGTCGCGGTAGCCGCCGCCCAGCGCGGCGTCGAAGGCGGCCGGGTCCGGGATGAGGATGCGGATGGGCGCCGCGGGCAGCGGCAGCGAGGGCGTCGCGCCGTTCATCGCGAAGGACGCGGCGAGCGTGAGGAATGCGGATGCGCGGTTCATCGGGCAGCCTCCGCCTTGACCAGGTTGGCGAGCAGGGTCCAGTTCAGATCGCGGGGGCGGATGGGAGCCGGGCGGCCGTCCACCATGCGGTAGGCGTCCACCTGGCCCGCGGGCGCGGCCAGCTCGGCCCGCAGCGCCTTCGCGTTGGCGGCGTGGCGGTCCTGGAGGGCCTTGAGCGCCGATTGCACGCCGCGGTCGTCGCCGCCCTTGAAGGCGATGCGCGCCGTGTCAGCGAGCGCGTCGTTGATGTCCGCGGAGCGGTACTTCCGCTTCGCGAGCAGGCTGGCGAGATCCTCCGGCCGCGCGTCGCCGAGCGCGGAGCGGGCCGCGCGCCAGGAGCCCGGCAGCAGTCCGCGGGCGGAGCGGAGCGCGAGGATCACGCCGTCGCGGTCGCCGCCGCCCTCTTCATCTTCATCGCCCCCGGTCCGCGGCAGCGCGAGGCGCGCGCGCGCCATGGCGTCCTCCGGCGCGGCCGCGATGGTCCGCAGCGCGGCGCGGGCGGCGAGAGCATCCGCTGGATGGTCCTTCAGGTGCGCCCCGAGGAAGGCCGCGGCATCCGAGGCCTTCCCCTGCCAGGCCGGCAGCGCGAGACGCCAGGCGGAAGGCGCGGCGGGCGCCGTGGCCGGGGCGGCCTTGCGCCAGGCGTCGAAGGCGCGCAGGTCCTCGAGGCCGCTCCAGGCCGTGACGCGGCGGGCCTCGAAGAAGGCCTTCGCGGCGTCGGGCGCGCGATGCAGCGCGACGAGCACGCTCGCGCGGGCCGCCGTCTGCTGGAAGTCCGCGTGGCGGGGCCAGCGGTCCAGCCAGCGCTGCGCCTCGGAGGGCAGCGAGACGGCCAGGGCCGCGGCGAGCGTGCCCGCCTGCTCCGGAGCCACGTCGCCGCGGAACCAGGCCTCGTCCAGCTCCCGCGCGAGCGCGGGACGCTCCGCCGCCGGAGCCAGTTCGAAGCTGAGGGCCCAGAGGCCGGGGCTGATGGCGCCGGCGTCGCGGCGCTCCTTCAGCAGGTCGCGCACCTCGGCCTCGATGGCGTCGGCGCGCTGGACCTCGCGGAAGGGCGCGAGCCAGGCGCGCAGGTGCGCGGTGAGCGCGTCGCCCTCGTCCGGAGCCGGGACGCTGGCGGCTTCAGCGCCGCCGTCCTCGCCCTCGTCCGCCGTCTGCGGCAGGACCACCGGGAAGACGAGGCCGAGCGCCTTGCCCTGGCGCAGCCGCGCCAGCTGGGCGTCCACGAGGGCCTTGGCCTCGGCGTCCTCATGCCTCGCGAGACGCACGCGCATGCCGAGGATCTGGTCGTCGTCGCCATCCCCGAGCCGCGCGAAGAAGCGCGACGGGTCCGCGCCGGGCGTGAGGGCCTGCTGGAGCGCCTCAAGGGCGCCGGGCCGGTCCGTGTCCTGCCGCGCGAGCCACATCACCGCGTGGGGCCACACGGGGCCGAGCTTGGCGAGGCTGCCCCGCCTGGGCAGCGGCGCGGCGCTCTGGGCCCAGAGCTCCTTCATCCAGCGGCGCACCTGCTCGGCGCTGAGCTGGGATTCACGGGCCTCCCAGCGGAGGCCGAGGGCCTGGAGATAGCCGGTGGGATCCGCCGTGCGGAAGCGCGGCGCGGCGTCGGGCTGGCGGTCCTGCAGGTAGGCGAGGAAGGCCGGGCCCACGGGCTTGGCGGGATCCATGAGGTCCAGCGGCGAGGGTAGCGCGTCGTCCTCCGCCTGCGCCGCGAACCACCGGAAGGAGGCTTCGGTCATGTCCGGCTGGTCCGCGCGGACGGCGTCGCGCAGCAGCGCGGCGCCGTCGTCCTTCTTCCCGGCGGCGCAGAGCAGCGACAGCCGCTCGGCCATCCAGGCGCGGTCGCGGGAGGAAGCGCCCCGCGCTTCCAGTTCCAGCGCGAGCGGCAGGTCGCCCATCTTCCGCGCCATGCGGACGGCGAGCAGGGCGCGGGCCGTCTCGGCGCCGCGCTGGGAGGCTTCCAGCGGCAGGTAGGCCGCGGTGCGATCGCCCTTGCGGTAGCGGGCGAGGGCCTCGAGCACGAACCAGGCCTCGCCGGGCCGCTCGCCCCAGAGCGCGCCGGGCACGCGGCCCGCGTCCACGCCCTGGCCGGTGACGCGGTCGTCGCCGGTTTCGATGAGCTCGCCCTTGGCGTTCCTCCGCGGCGTGAACTCCTGCCAGGTCCACGCGCGATCATGGCTCAGCACGGCCTCCACGGTCTGCGGCCCCCGCAGCTTGACGATGAGCGGGTCGTCCGCCGCGCCGGGCGCGTCCATCACGAGACGGGCGACGGATTCAGAGACGGACTCCACCACCTTGCGCCGCGCGACGAGCACCGGATCCGTGGGACCCTGCGGCTCCCACAAGCGGAACCACGCGGTGCGCGAGGCTTCGGGAAGCAGCGGCACGAGCGACGCCGTGGCCCAGCCCCGCGCCGCCACAGCCCAGAAGCGGTCCCAGTGGTAGCGGTCGCCCATGAGCCGCGCCATCATCGGCGCGGTGTCCGCGTGATTCGCGGCTCCGCGGGCCCAGGCGTCGAGCACCTGGGGATCGTCGAGCCAGTAGGACCAGGCCGCGCGGCTGGAGTGCGCGTCGAGGGGCGACGGGCCTTCCACCATCGCGAGCACCTCCTGCCAGCGCGGCTGGAGGTAGGCCACCAGCGCCTCGGTCTGATCATGGCGCGCCAGGTCCTGGGCCCAGAGCCAGTCCAGATCCGGATCGCGGAACTCCATGTGGCCCCATTTGTCGCGGCCCACGCGCGCGGCGCCGGCGCCTTCGAGGAAGGGCATGGAGGCCGAAGCCTGCCAGGGCCCCGCCTGCGAGGCGACGCACTGCCGCGCGAGGGCGAGGCGCACCTGGGGCTCGAGGCCGGATCCGGCGACGAGGGGCCACCAGGTGTCCAGCGCGGCCGAATCGGGCCCGCCCGCGGGCAGGACCTGCTGGAGCGCGAAGGCCTGCGCCGATTCCAGCCATTCCACGCGGCCCGTCTGCCGCAGCGTGGACGCGGCGGTCTGGATGAAGTCTTTGTCCCCGGCCTTGTCCAGCAGCAGGCGCGGCAGCTGGTTCGTGAGCAGGGCGAGACGGCACTGGTCATCCGGGCTCATGACGCCATCCAGGTCGCGGATGTCGCCCCGGGCGGAGCCGAGCTTCAGCGCGAGGTCGGGATGCCCCTCGTCCATGAGGCGGCCGATGGCGCGCGCCTTCCGGTGGCCCAGCTCTTCGCCGGCCTCCGGCGAAGCCTTGCGGAAGGCGGCGAGGGCGGCCTGCTCGACGGCGAGGGCCTTCGCGCCGTCGCCCGCCTGGCTGTAGAGGCCGCTGCGCCAGCCGGCCACGCCTTCATCGGCGGCGCGGGCCTTGTTCCATCCGGCGAGGTAGTCGGACGCGGCCTCCACGCGGTCGCTGCGCACCATCAGGTCCGCCGCCTCGCGCCAGAGGATCTCCTCTTCCGGCCGCACGAGCACCGCCGCCTGCGCGGCCGCGATGGCGCCATCCACATCATGCCCATCGCGCCGCAGGTCGCGGACCGCCACGGCCCAGCGCACATCGCGCGGGCTGCGCTTCTGCTGCTTCTCGAAGAAGGCGAGGAGCTGCGGGGCCGTGCCGGCCTTACGCGTGGCGCGCGCGGCGGCCTGGATCCAGTCGCGCCCGGTGCGCCGGTCCAGCGCCTCGATCCACAGCCCGAGCGCCTTGGCGGACACGCCTTCGAGATCGGCCGCCATCGCCAGCTCGTGATAGAGGTCCGCGTGCAGCTCGGGCCGCAGCTTCTCCTTCTGCGCCTGGATGAGCGCGGCCGGATCCCAGGCGGCGTTCTCGCGCCAGGAGAGCCGGGCCACGAGCTGCGCGGCCGCGAGCCGGTGCGTCTCGTCCAGGTCCTCTTCCGCGAGGAGCTGGTCCACGGCGCGGCGGGCGCGGGCGAGGTCGGAGGCGGCGAGGGAGTCCTGCGTGAGCTTCTCCAGCAGCGCTTCCCGATGCCCTGAGGCAGCCTTCGGGATGGCGGCCTCCAGCGCCGCGCGGGCCTGGTCGCCCTGCCCCGCGCGGTTGAGGAAGGCGACGCGGTCTTCGAGGATGCCAAGGCTCCAGGGATAGCGCGCGGCGAGGCGCTGCCACTCCTGCGACGCGGCGGGCGCGCCCTTGGCGCGTTCGAGGTAAGCGGCGCGCTGGGCTTCGGCGCGCATGCGCGTGACCCCTTCGGGCAGCGCGCCGATGCGGGTCCCGAGCTGGGCCCAGAGCGCGTCGGCGTCGGCGCCGCGGCCGTTGTCGGCGAGATAGGCGGCGCGGGCCATCTCCTGGCGGATGCGGTCTTCTTCCGTCGGCGCGAGCTGGGCGCGGCGGGCCTGGATGAGGTTCTCCATCTGCACCGCGTCGGGTTTCTTCCAGCGCGCCTGGATGAGGGGGCGGCTCCAGCTCTGCACCGCGTCGAGGAAGCCCGGCGCCGTGGCCTGGGGCGCCATGTCCCGGGCCTTGGCCAGCATCAGGTCGCCGAGGCGCTTGATGGCGTCGTGCTCCCGGGGCCGCGCCTGCTCCGTCCCCTTGGCGCGCAGCTCGCGGCCCACGGGGTCGTTGGGCTGGTCCATGCCGTCCATCCAGTCGTCCGCGTCGTAGTCCAGGCCCGGCGCGGGCGTCTCGATGGTGGCCATGGGCAGGAAGGCGGCGAGGGCGCGCTCGTCCTCGACCGAGCCGGGTTTCAGATCCGTGATGCGCTTCTGGACGAGGGCGTAGACCTTCGGCCGGGCCACCAGCTGGGCGATGCGGCGGAGCGAACGCTGATCCTCCTCGAACCAGGAGCCGAAACCGTACTCGTCCTCGGGCTCCAGCGCGTCGAGGTATTCGCGGATGGCGCCATCGAGGTCCTTCAGGTTCTCGCGGAGCACGCCGGTCTCGAAGGCGAAGTAGCGCGGGCGGCCCATGGCCTTCCGGCCCTGCTCCACGACAGAGAGCGCCTCCTTGTCGTGGTTGTAGTCCCAGAGCAGCGTGGCGAGCTCGGAGACGCGGTCGGCGTTCCGGGGCTCGCGCTCCACGAGGTGCTGCCACAGCGCGATGGCGGCTTCCGGATGGCCGCGGTCCTCCTGCAATTCGCCGAGCTCCGTCCAGAGCGCGTTGGGGTCCTCGAGCGCCGGGGCCGTGCGCTCCACGAGCGCGCGCGCCGCGGCGGCCTGGGCGCCGTCCAGGCCGTCGAGGGAGCGGTGCAGCGACAGCACGCGCTGGGCGAGCTCGCCATCGCCGGGATAGGCGGCCGCGAGCCGGTCGGCGGGCTCCATGGCGCGCTCGAACTGGGAAAGGCGCGCACGCCCCTCGAAGAGCAGCTGGTCCTCGACGGGGGTGCGGTCCGTCTTGGCGGCCATGGCGTCCAGCTTCGATTCCAGGCTCCCGTCCCGCATCGCGTCGGCGAAGAAGGCTTCGCGCTGGCCCGCGTCCACGAAGAGGATGGCCCAGGAGCGCTCCTCCATCAGCTCGTCAGGGACGAGCACGCGATGGGAGGGATGGCGGGTCTCGTTGTTCCTGAAGGCGGGCTTCTGCCATTCGCGCTGCCACTCGGCGGCGGGCATGAGGCGCGCGGCCTCGTGGAAGACGCGGGGGCTGTGCGGGAAGCGCTCCAGCGCCTTGAGGCGCACGAAGTCGGCCCAGCGGACGAGGCTCGGATGAGCGCTCTGCGCCTGCTCGGGGATGTCCACGAGCACCTCCTCCGCGCCGGCCTTCTCGAACAGCGCGGAGCCGCGGAAGCGCCCCGCCAGGTCCTCCGCCAGCGCGCGGAGCTCCGTGTTGTGGTTCCGCCGCGCGTACCAGCGCGCGGCCTTGTCCCAGATGCCCGCGCCGTTGAAGCGCTTCAGCGCGCCGTCCAGCCTGGGGCCGAGGTCGTCGTCCAGGCGCCAGCCCTCCAGGCGCGAAGCGAGGTTGAGCCAGAGCTCCTCATCGTCCGGCAGGCGGTCCAACTCCGTGAGGCAGAGGTCCAGCGAGGCGCGGTGCGAAGGGTCGCGGAAGTCGAGGCGCGTGACGGCCTCCTCGAGGAGGTTGGCGTAGCGCTGGGGCCGTTCCCCGCGCGGCACGCGGGCCCAGGGGTGCTGCGCGTCGGCGGCGGCCTGATCACTCTCGTCATCCTGCGACTGGAGCGCGGGCCGCGCACCCTTGGGCGCGGCGTAGGCGAGGCGCGCCTTGTAGAGCCGGGCTTCTTCCGTCAGCGGCACATCCGTCTGCCGCGCGGCCAGGAGCGCGACGCGGCGGCCCTCGTCGGCCATCTCCGGCGAGGCGGATTCCACCTGCGGCAGCAGCGCGAGCGCCTGGCGGCCTTCGCCGCGCTCCACGAAGCGGGCCATGATCTCCGCGCGCAGCGCCGGCAGCTCCGGGGACTTGGGCGCGCGCTGCGCGAGCAGGTCGGTGAGCGCGCGGGAGACGGCGAAGGTGCGGTCCGGCAGCGATTCGCTTTCGAGGCGGTCCAGCGCGTCCTTCCAGTCCTGGCCCGTGAGGAAGAAGGAGAGGCCGCCGGTCCAGAAGCCCGGCGTGCGGTCCATGTTGGCGGCCCAGCGGTAGCTTTCGTCGTTGTAGGAGCCCCAGGGCAGCGGCCGTCCTCCCGCGCGCAGCGCGAGGTGGGCGAGGGTGGCGAGGTCCTCGGACTGCTCCTCGCCCTTGCCCTGCTGGGCGGCGGCGAGGGTGTCGCGGAAGGCTTCGGGGATGGCGTCCACATCGGCCCGGAGCCGCGCGAGCAGCAGCTGGTCCGGGCGGCCCAGGTCCTTGCCGTAGCGGCGCTCCATCTGGTCGAGCAGGCCCGCCGCGGCGTCGCCGCGCTCCTTGCCCTCGAAGTAGGCGGCCAGCCGCGCGAGGGCGGCGGCGTCGTAACGGGATTCCAGCGTCGCGCGCCAGGCCGCGGGTTGGGCGGGCGCGCCCTTGTCCACGCGCGCGGCGTAGGCGCGGCGGAAATCGGGGCTCCAGGCCTGGTCCGCGGCGGCGTCCAGCGCGAGGAAGGCGCCGTGGTGGTCTCCGTGATCGGAGAGCAGATCCGCGCGCAGAAGCAGGCGGCGCTCAGGACTCAGGGCCGACGACGCGGCCAGGGCCTTGCCGGCCTCGTCGAGGCGCCGGGCCTTTTCAAGGGCGCGGACCCACTCCTCAAGATAGGCGCCGTCCTGGGGGAAGAGGGCCGCTCGCGCCTGCCGCAGCGCCATGGGGTCCGCGAGGTCGGGATGCTGCTCCGCCCAATCGATGCGCTCGGAAGCGAGGTCGCGGCGCGCGTCTTCGGACAGGCCCGGCAGCGCGCGCTCGGCGTCCTGGAAGGCGGCGGCCAGCTCCGCGTGCGATTGCGCCCACCGGGCGGCCTCGGCCCAGGCCTCGCCGGAGCCCGTCTTCTGCGCCCAGGACTGGAGCGCGTCCAACGCGCCCTTGCGGTCCCCCAGCGCGAGCCGCGCGTCCGCCAGCTGGCGCAGCGCGTCGGTCTGCGAGCTCGCCGCCAGCGCCTTCGCCAATTCGGCGGTGGGCGTCGGGTAGTGGACCTGATGGCCCTCGACGAGCGTGAAGCGCGTGGAGAGCGCGTAGAGCCAGTCGGCGGGCGTGAGGTCTTCCCAGGGCACGGCGGCCGCCGCGGCGGCGAGGCAGAGGGCGAGGAGCGGGAGCAGGCGCTTGCGGTTCACGGCCGCACCTCCAGCGTCGCGCGGGCGAAGCCGCGGTTCTTGGCCGCGTCCACCGCCTCGAAGACCACTTCCTGCGCGCCAGCGGTCCCTTGCGGAAGCCGCGCGAGGCCGACGGAGCAGTTGGCGGCCGGATCCCATCGCAGCGGCACCGGCGGCGCGTCGCCGATGCGCGCGCTGAGGAAGACCACATCCTTGTCCGTCTTCGCCGTGATGCGCACGAGCTCGCCGGGATGGGCGACGGCGGGCAGGTCGGGGCGGATCTCAGGCGCCGTGCCGTCGAGGACGAAGTGCTTGGTCTCGGAGACGCGCGCGCCGCTGGCGTCCTGGATGAGGATGCGCACGGGATAGGTGCCGTCCTTCAGGCCTTCGGGCACGAGGAAGCGGCCTTCCCAGACATTGCTCTGCGGCCGCCTCACGAGGTCGAGCTTCAGGCCGAAGGGCAGGAGCGCGGCGGCGGACACCGTGCCCGCGTCGCATTCCACGCGCAGCACCGGGTCGCCGGGCTGGATGCGCCGCGGCCGCAGCAGGGAACGCGGCGCGGCGAGGAAGGCCGTGTAGGGCGTGACGAACTTGTAGCGCTTCGAAAGCGCGATGATCTCGTCCACCCATTCGCGCCGCTCGCCGTCGCGCTCGATGCGCGCCAGCAGGTCGTCCACGCGGGCGCGGGCCCAGCGCCGCGGCAGGTCGCGCGCCTCCAGCGCCTTTTCGGGAAAGGCCGCGTCCACGGCCTGCCTGCCGCCGGGGAAGAGCGGCGAGGCCAGCTCCACGCGGACCTTGGGCTGCGGCGTCCCGTAGCGGCCCACCCATCCGGACAGGCTCCCGGCGGCCATGGGGCGCACGAGCACCGGATAGACATCGCGCAGCTTGGGATCGCCGCCGCTGACGCTGAAGGGCAGGCCGGAAGCGGCCACGGCCGTGTCCGCGGCAGCGTCCGCCGGCGCCAGCAGGCGCCTGAAGAAGAGGTCGCCCTCGATCTCGGTCGCGGTGGGCGAGAGCAGCTGGCTGGACGCCGCGCGCAGCGACTCGCCCGCCTCGCCGTTGGTGACGACGGTGAAGAGCGGCGCGCCGGCCAAGGCGGCCTTGAGCGCCTTCGAAGCCGCCACGCCCTGCCCGCTCGTGAGCAGGAGGATGCGCCCCTTGGGCCCCGCGAGGGCCCGCGCCGCCGCAAGGGCCTGCGGCACATCGGCGCCGGGCCCGAGCGGACGCGCGCGCAGCGCGGTGAGCGCCGCCTCGATGGCGGCGGGCGTGGGCGCGGCGAGCTGCGCGCCGCTTGCCGGGCTGTGGTCGTAGGGGATGAGCGCGAAACGGTCCTGGTCCTTCAGCGACTGGAGCACGCGCACGAGATCGCCGTAGGCGGTCTCCAATCCGCCCCAACGATGACTGAGCGAAGTGTCGAAGAGGATCACGAGGTTCTGCGCCGGATGCGCGGGCTCCGCGGCCTGCGGCGCGGCGGCCTTGCCGCCCGAGGGAGTCGCCTCCAGCAGGAAGAAGCCGTCCTTCTCCGGCGGCACATCGGAGGGCCGCTCCCAGGGCGCCAGCGCGAGGCCGTCCGGCAGCGCGCCATCGGGATTGCGGAAGGCGGAGAGCTTCAGCGGCTCCGCGTCCTTGGGGCGGATGCGCAGCACGAGGTCGCGGTCCAGCTTCACCTGCTCGCCGCTGAACTCCGCGCCGTCCGCCGAGGCCGTGAGAGGCAGGCCCGAGGCCGCGGGTTCGAAGACGCCGTCCTCGATGTAGACATGGATGGTGAGCTTGGCCGCCACGGGCGCTTCCGCGTCGGGCGGGCGCAGGACGAGCCTGAACTCGCCGACGCCGCCGATGAGGGGCGTCTCCTCCTGGAACTGCAGCTCCAGCCGCTTCGTCGCGCGCGCGGGGATGGGCGACACCGTCACAGAGAACAGCGACCCCCCCGAAGGCCGTCCCGCGCCGCCCTCCTCGCCCGCCTGCTGGTCCTCTTCCTCGCCCTGCTGGAGCAAGCCCGGATCAACCTTCTTCTCCTTCGTCAGCTCGCGGTAGATGGCGCGGGCGCGGCGCTTCTCCAGGATCACGCCGGGGATGCGCTGGAGCCCGTCCCAGATGGCGAAGTCGCCGACGGAGGCCGAGGGCGGCAGCGCGAAACGGTAGGTGCCCTCCTGCACGGCCTCGGTGCGGTTCTCGAAGACCTGGCGGACATTCACCCGGGCGTAGCCGCGGGCGATGCCGATATCGATGGCCATCTCGCGGATGGCGAGCACGCTCGCGTCAGGGCGGCCCGTGCTCGTGGGCACCAGCAGGCCCGCCTGGGCGAGGAGCGGCGCGGCGCAGATCAGCGCGGAGGCGAGGATCGGGAAACGGCGCATCAGGCACCTTCACCAGGAAGCGGGAGCGGAAGCTTGGCCAGCCCCTCATCGGTGCCGATGAAGAGGCCGTCCTTGGCGGGGAGGATGGCGGTGATGTGGGGCGATGGCAATGGCGCCTTCACGGGCTCGACGCGCTGCCCGTCCGCGCTCAGGCGGAAGAGGCCCTGCCCGTCCGTGCCGAGGTAGAGGGCGCCGCCTGCGGCGACGAGGCACCCTGAGCTGGCCTTGAATCCGGCCGTCTCGGGGAAGGCCTCATAGGTGCCCATGGCCGCGCGGTCCGCGGCCGGCGTGTCGCGCCGCGTGACGCCGCCGCCATAGGTGCCGATGTAGAGCTTGCCGTTGAAGAGGGCCAACGAAGCCACCCATGCGTTGGGCAGGTGGCCGTCCGCGCTCGTCACGCGCCAAGCCACGCGGGCGCCGCGGATGGCGCCCAACCCCGTGGGCGTGCCGACGAAGAGGAGGCCGCCAGGGTCCTGCGCGAGGGCCAGCGCCTGGTTGCCCGGCAGGCCATGGAAGGCGGAGAGGAAGTGCGCATCCGGCAGCGCCACGCCCTGGCCGTAGCCCACCGCCAGGCCGCCTTCCGACGGCGCCATCGCGAAGGCCGCGCCGGCGTCCGCGCCGCCCACGGGCCTGAGATGCTCGCCATCGAAGCGCGCCGCGCCGCGCAGGCTGGCCACATAGAGCGCGCCGCCCGAAGGCAGGAGCGCGTTGACGCCCCAGGCCGCCTGGTCCTGCACACTGCGCCAATTCCAGGAAGGCGCGGAAGGATCGCCCGCGGCGAGGCCCTGGTCGAAGAAACCCACCACCAGCTTTCCATTGAGGAAGGCGAGCGCGCCGATGTGGCTCGATCCCGGCGGCAGCGAGGCGGGACGCGGACGCGCCAGCTCCCAACGCCCCTCGCCGCGGCGGTAGAGGCCCGCGTCCGTGTCGACGAAGAGTGTGCCGGCGCTGGCCATCACGCGGCGCGGCTGGGAGGGCAGGAACAGTTCCGAAGGCCGCCCGGAAACGTCGAGGCTGAGAAGCCGCCCGCCCACGGCCGCGTAGAGATGCCCGTCGGAGAAGGCCGCGGAGGTCGCGCCTTCGCAGCCCGCGACGGGCGCGAGCCCGCCCTCCAGCGGCCCGCGCGCGAGCCCGAGGGGCGTGAGGACCGCGAGATCGCCCGTCTGCACGCCTACCCACTGGATCCATGGATCCGGGCTCGCGAGCGCCTTGACGCGGCTTCCGTCCAAGCGCCGCAGCCCCGTCTCGCCGCCTTCGATCACGGCGCCTGAAGGCGCGAGGGCGATGGATTGCACCGGCGCCGCGTCGAGGCGGTCCATGGCGGTGGCGCCCCAGGCCGCGCGGAAGAGCCCTTCCCGCGCGCCGATGAGCAGTTCGCCGCCGGGCGTCTCGAGGAGCGCCCGCGCGTGGAGGAGGCCGAAGCCCGTCCGCAGTTCCTCCCAATGCCCGCCGCGGCGGAGGAAGAGCCCGCCCGCCTCCAATCCGGCCACGGCGTCGCCGCGCCAGCTCGCCACGGCCGATGCCCGCAGCGTCGGCAGCTCCGCGGAGGCATCGCCGCGCTCGTCCCGCACACCGGATCCGCCGGCCGTGAAGAAGGATTCCGGCGTGAGGGCCACGGCCACCACTTCGCCTCCGCCCCAGCGCGGCAGGCTCGACGCGGGCTCCGGCAGGGGCAGGAAGCTGAGCGGCCTCGTCGCGCCCCGCGGCGCGTCCAGGGCGGAGCCCACATCGCGCTTCAGCTTGAGATAGAGCCCCGCCCCGCTGAACAGGAGGGTGATTCCAACGGCCGCGACCACCGCCGTTCGCCGTTTCTGTAGGAAAAACATGCGGAAACCAGAAGAGGTCGGATTTATCGGACTGAAGCTGAGCCCGCAAACCTAGCACTCCGGCGGAGGACCCGCAAGGTGCGCCGGAGGGAATTCCTCTCCGGCTCCGCCGGCCCGCCCCATCCGTGGTTTCCTGGTTCCATGCGCCGCCTGCTCCCCTGGCTTCCGGTCCTGCTCCTCGCCGCGGCCATCGCGTGGCTGAGCCAGCAGCCGGACTATCCCTTCGGCATCCGGCTTGAGCCGCCCTGGGACAAGCTCGTCCACGCCGCGGTCTACGGAGCCCTGGGCCTCCTGGTGGAAGCGGCGCTCGCGGCGACGCGGCCGGACCTCCCGCTCTACAAGCGGCACCTCGTCGCTTTCCTCGCCGTCAGCCTCTATGGCGCGACGGACGAGTGGCACCAGGCCTTCGTGCCGGGCCGGTCCTGCGATGTCCTCGATTGGGCGGCCGACACCGTCGGCGGCGCGCTGGGCATGGCGGTCATCAGCCTCTCCCGCCTGCGCGCGCGGCGGCGCTGGCGGGCCCATTCGTGGCGGCGGGGGGCGCTGAAGCGGCCCGACGCGTCGCGCGAGCTGGTCCTCGTGGCCGACCCGCACTGGAGCTCCGAGCTGGTGGGCCTCGACGCCGCCACGGCCGCGCATCCGGAGGCGGACTGGCTCTTCCTCGGCGACTGCTTCGATGTGTGGGTGGGATTGCCCGGCATGGAGACGGCGGCTCAAGGACGCTTCCTCGCGTGGGTTCGCGCGCGCCGCGCCGCGGGCCGGTGGGTGGGGCTCTGGATGGGCAACCGCGAATACTTCCTGGACCGCCACGCGGGCGATTTCGACCTCATGGGCGAGGGGCTGGGCGGCGGGCTGCCCGAGGAAGGCCTCGCTTTCGAGCACGGCGACCTCGTCAACACGGCGGACTGGCGCTACCGCCTCTGGAACCTCATCAGCCGCTCCGGCGTGCTGTGGGCCTTCTTCCGCCTGCTGCCCGCCTCCACCGCCGCGCGCATCGCGGCCGGCCTGGAAGCGAAGCTGCGCACCACCAACCGCGAGTACAAGCTGGCCTTCCCGCGCGAGGCCTTCCTCCGCGCCGCGGCGGAAGCGGGCGGCGGCGTCTTCATCACGGGCCACTTCCACACCGATCAGCGCGAAGGCAGGGGCCGCGCCCTGCCCTGGGCCTTCGAGGGGCGGTTCCAGGTGTGGAGGAACGGCCAAGTGGAAGACCTGGCCTGATCAGGCAAGCCTCACCACGAAGGCGCGAAGGGCACGAAGGTCCACGAAGAAAGCTTGAACCACGGAGGCACGGAGACGCGGAGGGCTGCGTCGGATACCTGGGCCCGCCGCGGAGCGGCGGCCTTCGCGCAAAGCGCGAAGGCGTGGCGTGAGCGGGGAAGACGAATCCGCGCGCAAGCGCACGAGATCGCCTTTCCCTCTCACGCCGGCCCAGGTTTGGCAGACGAAACTGCTTCGTGCTCCTTTGAGCCCTTCGCGCCTTCGTGGTGAAAGCTTTTCTCCACCTCGGGTAAACCTCATCACCATCCGCGGCATCCACGGAGCAGGACCTTCCGGAGGTTCCATGCGCCCGCTCCGCCTTTTCGCCGTTCCCGCCCTGCTGCTCC
>DATJFC010000108.1:0-14836 GCA_035495995.1 Holophagaceae bacterium | reverse complement strand
TGGAGCTGGATCCGGACAACCCGAACCTCCAGCACCGGTATGGCCTGCACCTGCTCTACCGCGGCCGCTTCGAGGAAGCCGCCGCGCGGTTCCAGGCCGCCTCGCGGGCGGACCCGCTCTCGCCGCTCCTCCAGGTCGCCATGGGCCTGCCAGCGCATTTCGCGCGGCAGCCGGACAAGGCCGTCGCCGCCTTCCGCCACGCCGTCACGCTCACGCCGCAGTTCCTCATCGGCCGCGTGATGCTCGGCCTCGCCCTGGTGGAGATCGGGAAGATGGAAGAGGCCATCGCCTCCTTCGAGAAGGGCCTCGCCATCGCCGAGATGCCGGACGCCCTCGCGATGCTGGGCCACGCCTTCGCGCGCGCGGGCCGCGCGGAGGACGCGCGGGGCGTCCTGGCGCGGCTGGACCGGCTCGCCTCCTCCCGCTATGTGAACGACTACGGCCGCGCGCTCATCCACCTCGCGCTGGGCGAGCGGGAACTGGCGCTGGACCGCCTGGAGCGCGCGGTGGAGGCCCGCTGCGAACTCCTCGTCTACCTGGGCATCGATCCGCGCCTGGACCCGATCCGCGCCGAGCCCCGTTTCCACGGCATGCTGGCGAAGGTGGGGCTGGTTACTTAGCGGCGGCCTGGTGGTAGGCGCCCTCCAACTCCGTCGCGATCTCCTGCGGCGCGTGGCCGAGGAAGTCCGAACGCTGCATGAGGTGCAGGAGCTGGCCGTCCTTGAGGATGGCGGCCTGGGGGCTCGTCGGCATGGCGCCCTCGAAATACTCGCGGGCCTGGGCCGTCGCCTCCTTCTCCATGCCGGCGAAGACGGTGACGAGGTGATCGAACTTCAGGCCGCGGCCCAGGGCTTCCACCACGCCCGGGCGGGCGCCCGCGGCGGCGCAGCCGCAGACGCTGTTCACGAGCAGGAGCGTCGTGCCCGGGCGCTGCAGCGCGGCGTCCACCGCCTCCGGCGTCATCAGCTGCTCGAAGCCCGCCTGCACCAGCTCCTCGCGCATCGGGGCGACCATGTGTTCCGGGTAGTTGCTCACGAGAACCTCCAACCCTCCATTTTAGCCCCTGGGGCGGGAATGCCATCATGGGCACTGGGAGGTCGGCATGCGATTCGCGTTGTTGGGCGGCAGCCTCCGGGCGGGATCCCTGAACCGGCGGCTGCTGGAGCTCGCCGCGGCGAAGCTGGAACTCGCGGGCCACGAGGTCCTGCGCTTCGAGGGCGAGGCCCTGGACCTGCCCCTCATCAACTCCGACAAGCCCGTTCCGGAAGGGGCGGTCGCCATCGCGGCCGCGCTGGGAGCCGCCCAGGGCGCCTTCATCGCATCGCCGGAATACAACCTCGGCATCCCGGCCCATCTGAAGAATGTCGTGGACTGGACCAGCCGCGTGAAGCCGAACCCTTGGAAGGACCTGCCCGTCCTGCTGGCCTCGGCCACGCCGGGCGCCCTCGGCGGCCACCGCGCCCTCATGTCCTGGCGGACGACGCTGTCGGGCCTCGGCGCCTTCGTCTGCCCCTCCGTCGTCGGCATCCCCCACGCGGACCAGGCCCTGGCCGGGCCGGGCGCCCTGGCGGACGAGCGCGCCGCGCAGGCCTTCGAGGCGGGCCTCGCCACCCTGCTGAAGCTGGCCGCCGCGCTGGGAACCGCGCGGTAGGGCTGCCATCCTGGAAGCTTCAGGCGAGGCTCCCATGAAGGACTTCTTCAAGACATTCTTCGCCGTCGTGCTGGGCCTCTGCGTGTTCTCGGGCCTGGCGGTGGCGGCCTTCTTCCTGTTCATCGCCGCGGTGGGCGCCTCGTCGGCGAACCGTCCCGAGGTGCCCTCCAAGGCCGTGCTGGTCTTCGACCTCAGCTCCAACATCCCCGATCACATCGACGACAGCGACCCCCAGGCCGCGCTGCAGAAAATCCTGAACAAGGGCCCCAGGGAGCTGGAGCTGGACTCCATCCTCCGCGCGCTGGATCACGCCGCTTCGGACGACCGCATCGCCGCCGTCTACCTCACCGGCAACCTCCAGCCCCAGGGCTACGGCACCGGCTTCGCGGCCCTCCAGGAGATCCGGCAGGCGCTTCAACGCGTCGCCGCGAAGAAGCCCGTCCTCTCCTACGACATGGCCTTCGCGAAGCGCGACTACTACCTGGCCTCCGTCGGCAAGGTCTACCTCAACCCCTTCGGGGAGGTGGAGGTGAACGGCCTCGCTGCTGAACCCATGTTCTACGGCGACGCCTTCCAGAAATACGGCATCCAGGTGCAGGTGACCCGCGTGGGCAAGTTCAAGAGCGCGGTGGAGCCCTTCATCCTCGACAAGATGAGCCCCGAGAACCGCGAGCAGGTGCAGGCGCTGCTCGACGACGTGTGGAGCGTCTGGAAGTCCGATGTGGCGGCGAGCCGCCACACGACGGCCGGCGCGCTGCAGGCCCTCGCCGACACCAAGGGCATCCTGCCCGGCGACGAGGCCCAGGCCGCGGGCCTCGTCGACGAGGTGCGCCCCTACGACGCCATGCTCGCGGACCTGAAGAAGATCGCGGGCCGGAGCGAGAAGGCGCGGGACTTCCCCCAGATCGATCTCGCCAGCTACATCGACGCGCTCCCCGACCAGGCGCCGGGCGCGAAGGTGGCCGTGGTCTACGCCGAAGGCGAGATCGTGGACGGCGACGGCCAGGCCGGCCAGATCGGCGGCGACTCGCTCGCCCGCGAGCTGCGGCGCGTGCGGCAGGACGCCTCCATCAAGGCCGTGGTGCTGCGCGTGAACAGCCCCGGCGGCAGCGCGGCGGCCTCCGACCTCATCCAGCGCGAAGTGATCCTCACGCGGCAGGCCAAGCCCCTCATCATCAGCATGGGCACGGTGGCGGCCTCCGGCGGCTACTGGATCAGCACCTACGGCGACCGCATCTTCGCCGAGCCGGGGACCATCACGGGTTCCATCGGCGTCTTCGGCCTCCTGCCCAACCTCCAGAAGCTCGCCAACGACCACGGCATCACCTTCGACGAGGTCACGACGGCGAAGATGGCGAACCCCATGACGCTTTCGCGCCCCAAGACGCCTGAAGAGATCGCGCGCATCCAGGGTCTCGTGGACCGCATCTACGACCAGTTCCTCACCAAGGTCAGCGAAAGCCGCGGCCTCCCGAAGGGCGGCGTCAACGAGATCGCCCAGGGCCGCGTCTGGAGCGGCCAGCGCGCGCTCCAGCTCCATCTCGTGGACGAGATGGGCGGCCTGCAGGACGCCGTGCGGTTCGCGGCGAAGAAGGCCGGCCTCGGCTCCGGCTACGAAGTCATCACCGGCGGAGAAGAGAAGACGCCCCTCCAGAAGCTCATCGAGGGTCTCGGCGACAACGCGCGCCCGCGTCCCGTGGCGAAGTCCGGCCCGCTGCAGCAGGTCCTCGGCCAGGCCCAGCAGGGCTTCAACCTGCTCTCCAGCCTCAACGACCCCCAGGGCGTCTACGCGCGCCTGCCCATGGACCTGACGATGAGGTAGAGCAAAAGACCATTTAAACCACGGAGGCGCGGAGGCACGGAGAAAGACTCACCACCAAGGCGCCAAGGGCACGAAGGCTCACCAAGCAAATCGATCAGACCGGTTTGGGCCGGCGAGAGTGGGGACGCGAAGGCCGCCGCCTTGCGGCGCGGCCAAACCTCCGGACGCGGTGCTCCGCGCCTCTGCGTCTCCGTGGTTCAAGCTTTTCTTCGTGGACCTTCGCGGCCTTCGAGCCTTCGTTGTGAAGGCTTCTACCGCTTCTTCCCCAGCATGGTCCCCGTGCAGTTCTTCGCGCCGCAGTGGCAGGCGTGCTGGCGCTTGGCCTTGGCGGTGTGGGGCTCATCCAGGGTGAGCTGGTAGTCGTAGGAGAGCTCCTCGCCGGGCTTGATGTCGCGGATCGCCTCGATGAAGACCCGATCCCCCACCTGGTCCGTCTCGCAATTGGGGTCGCAGCTGTGGTTGATGAAGCGCGCCGCGTTGCCGCCCACATTCGCGTCGATGACGCGCTTCTCGTCGAGGCCGAAGAGGAAGGTGTGGTCGGGATCGTCCGCGTTGCTCATGCGGGCGGAGGCCTTCTTCCAGGACACGATCTCGCCCTTGTACTCGACGATGCGCTCGCCTTTCCGGATGGGGCGGAGGGCGAAGACGCCCTTCCCGTGGACGCCGCTGCGCCGCACCTTGATCTTGGGTCCGCTCGTCTTGGTCGTGGTCTTGGTCATCGGCTCTCTCACAGCTTGTGCAGGTCCAGCAGGCCCTCGGGCGGCTCCACCGAAGCCTTGCCGTGGGCGAGGTCGAGGGTCCACCAGGCCTTGATGTAGGGGACATCGACCGTGCCGCGCCGGCCGGGGCGGCGGTCGCGGATGACGACGAGGTCGTAGCCCATGGGCGTGGGGTCGAGGCGCATCACTTCGCCGAGGGGCGCCCCGTGGGCCGAGACCTCGGCGCCGATCCACTGGTGGCGGAAGCTCTCGCCCTCGTCGAGCGTGGCCTGGGCCTCGGGCATCCAGAGGGCCCAGCCCTTGAAGGGCTCCGCGGCCGTGCGGTCGGGGATGCCTTCGAAGGCTACGCAAGGCCGCTCCTGCTGCCACCGCACGACGCGGAGCTTCACCGCGCGCGCCGGCGGAGCGGGCTCGCCGTGCTCCAGGTCCATCTGGGGCGGCGCCAGCACGAGGCCGTGCAGCTCCGCGAGCTTGTCCGGCTCATCCATCAAGGCATGCAGCAGGAACTCGCCCTTGAGCCCCTGGATCTTGGCGAGCTGGCCCAGCAGCAGCATCAGGCGCGGTCTTCGTCGTGGACTTCGACTTCCACCTGGAGCCCGGCCTTCTCGCCCGCCACTTTGCAGAGGGTGCGCAAGCTCTGGATGGTGCGGCCGCTCTTCCCGATGATGCGGCCGATGTCGGAGGGGTCCGCGTGGATCGTGACATCGCGCCTGCGGCCCTCGCCCTTCGACTCCACGCGGAGCGCGTCGGGGTGGTCCAGCAGGGGTTTCAGCACATCGGCGAGGAACGCTTCGAGGTTCATAGGTGTCCCATTCTGCCAGACAGGCATGGAAAAGCCGGGCCCGAATCCCAGGAGAGGGAGGCCCGGCTTGTCCTTCAGGAGCGAGGGGCCTAGAGGACCGCGTGCTTCTTGAAGAGGTCGGCGACGGTCTTGGAGGGCGTCGCGCCCTTGGCGAGCCAGCCCTTGGTCTTCTCGACATCCAGGCGGAAGGCCTCGGTGGTGGTCGCGATGGGGTTCACGAAGCCCAGGATCTCCAGCGCGGAAGCGGTGGGGATCTTGTCGTTCTCGGAAACGACGATGTGGTAGAAGGGCTTCTTCTTGGCGCCCTTGCGGGCAAGGCGGATCGACAGCATGGGGACTCCTGGACTGGCCAGTATACCGTGGGCCCGACGGGGCTCCAAGCGGGAAAAACAGGGGTGAGACCTTGAGGCGGCGAGGCTTGGGGAAACCCCGAGGGTGTGGCCCCGCGCCTAGAACGGCAGCTTGAATCCGCCGGGCATGCCCGGCATCCCGCCGCCGCCCTTCATGCCCCCGGCCATGCGCTGCATCCGCTGCATGAACTTGGGGTCGTTCATGTTGCCCATCATCTTCTTCATCTCGAGGAACTGCTTCAGGAGCTGGTTGATCTCATGGACCGGCCGGCCGCAGCCCGTGGCGATGCGGCGTTTGCGCTTGCCGTCCAGCAGGTTGTGGTTGGCCCGCTCCCTGGGCGTCATGGAATCGAGGATGGCCACGAGGTGCTTCATGCGCTTGTCCGTGGCGACGGAGGCGAGCTGCTCCTTCATCTGCCCCATGCCCGGCAGCATGCCCATGATCTTGCTCATGGAACCCAGCTTCGCCACCTGCTGGAACTGCTTGCGCATGTCCTCCAGCGTGAACTGGTTCTTGGCCATGCGCTGGGCCATGTCCTCGGCGTCGCGCTCGTCGATCTTGTCCTTGGCATGCTCGATGAGCGAAAGCACGTCGCCCATGCCGAGAATGCGCTGGGCCATGCGGTCGGGGTGGAAGACCTGGAGGTCGTCCAGCTTCTCCCCCTCGCCGATGAACTTGATGGGCTGGCCCGTGGCCTGCTTGATGCTGAAGGCGGCGCCGCCCCGGGTGTCGCCATCGGTCTTGCTGAGGATCACGCCGGTGAGCGCCAGCTTCTCGTGGAAGGCGGAGGCAGAGCGCACCGCGTCCTGGCCCGTCATGGCGTCCGCCACGAAGAGGATCTCGCCCGGGGCGGTGGACGCCTTGATGCGCCCCAGCTCGTCCATGAGCGCGTCGTCCAGGTGCAGGCGGCCCGCGGTGTCGAGGATCACCGTGTCCCAGCCCTTGAGCTTGGCCTCCTTGAGCGCCGCTTCGCAGATGGCGACGGGGTCCTTCAGCTCCGTGCGGAAGGAAGGCACGCCGGCGTCCTTAGCGACGACATGGAGCTGCTCGATGGCGGCGGGGCGGTACACATCCGCCGGCACCAGCAGCGGCGAGCGGCCGCTCTTCTTGAGGAACTTCGCCAGCTTGCCGCTGGTGGTGGTCTTGCCCGCGCCCTGCAGGCCCACCATCATCACGACCGCCGGGTTGGCGCTGAAATCCAGGGGCTTGTCGGCGGCCTTGCCGCCCATGATCTCCGTGAGCTCCTGGTAGACGATGTCGATGAAGGCCTGGGCCGGGTTGAGGCCTTCCAGCACCTCCTTGCCCAGCGCCTTCTCCTTCACCCGGGCGAGGAAGGTGCGGGCCACGGCCACATGGACGTCCGCCTCCAGCAGCGCCATGCGCACTTCCCGCAGGGCCTCCTCGATGTTGGCTTCCGACAGCTTCGCCTGCCCCCGGAGGTGGCGCATGGCCTTCGAGAGTTTGTCGGTGAGCGCGTCGAACATGCAGGCCTCGAACCCTCTATTGTAGCGGCCCTGCCAGAATCACCCCATGCCGAACCGCCTGAAGGACGCCCTCAGCCCCTACCTGCTCCAGCACGCCCACAACCCGGTGGATTGGCATCCCTGGGGTGAGGAGGCCCTGGCCCGCGCCAAGGCCGAGGACAAGCCCATCTTCCTCTCCATCGGCTATGCGGCCTGCCACTGGTGCCATGTGATGGAGCGGGAGAGCTTCGAGAACGAAGCCGTCGCGCAGGTGCTGAACGCCCACTTCGTCTGCATCAAGGTGGACCGGGAGGAGCGGCCTGACCTGGACGACCTCTACATGGACGCCGTGCAGACCCTCACGGGCCGCGGGGGCTGGCCCATGAGCGTGTGGCTCACGCCGGATCTGAAGCCCTTCTACGGCGGAACCTACTTCCCACCGGAATCCCGGGGCGGCATGCCGGGCTTCCGTCTCCTTCTGCTGCGCATCGCCGAGCTGTGGCGGGACCAGCGGCTGGATGTCGCCAAGCAAGCCGCGGAACTCACCGAGGAACTCGCGCGGCAGGCCCAGATCCAGCCCGGCCAGGCCATGCCGGATGGCGCCGTGTTCGCGCGCGCGCTCGCCCAGCTCCGCGCTTCCTTCGACGCCGCCTGGGGAGGTTTCGGACCCGCGCCAAAATTCCCGCCGTCGACGACCTTGGGGCTCATTCTGCGCCGCGGCACCCCTGAAGACCGCCGCATGGCGCGCCGCACCCTGGACGCCATGCGCGACGGCGGCATGCACGACTGGCTCGGCGGAGGCTTCGCCCGCTACAGCGTGGACACCCGCTGGCTCGTGCCCCACTTCGAGAAGATGCTCTACGACAACGCGCAGCTCGCCGTGGCGTATCTGGAGGCCTTCCAGGCCGAGGGCGATCCGTCTGATGCCGCCGTCGTCCGCGCCACGCTGGATTACCTCCTGCGGGACCTGCGCGATGAGGCGGGCGGCTTCCACGCGTCGGAGGACGCGGATAGCGAGGGGGAAGAAGGCAAGTTCTATGTCTTCACGCCGGCGGAGGCGCGCGAAGCGCTGGGCGAGGAAGCGGAGGCATTCTGCGCGGCCTACGGCATCACGGAGGAAGGCAACTTCGAGCACGGCGCCAGCGTGGCGCACCGTTTCTCGGCGAAGGCCGCGCTCCCGGCGGAGGACGACGCGCGGTTGCGCGAGCGGTTGCGCGTCTGGCGCGACCGGCGCGTCCGTCCGGCCAAGGACGACAAGGTGGTGGCGGCCTGGAACGGCCTCACGATCTCGGCTTTCGCGAAGGCGGCGGCCGTGCTGGACGAGCCGCGCTACTTCGACGCCGCGACGGCCTGCGCGATTTTCATCGAACGGGAGCTCTGGAAGGGCGATCATCTGCTCCGCATCTGGCGCGGCGGCCAGGCCGCCACGCCGGGTTTTCTCGAAGACTACGCTGCTGTGGCCGCGGGCCTCGCGGACCTCTTCGAAGCGGGCTTCGACGCGCGCTGGCTGCGGCTGGCGGAGCGCGTCGCGGAAGCCATGCGGGCCCGCTTCGAGGACCCGGAGGAGGGCGGTTTCTTCGCCACGGAGACAGGGCAGGGCGACATGCTCATCCGGCTCAAGCCCGGCTTCGACAACGCCCTCCCCAGCGGCAACACCCTCGCCGCGAACGCCCTGATCCGGCTGTCGCGGCACCTGGAACGGGAGGATTTCCGGAACTCCGCCGAGAAGACGCTCACCTGCTTCGGCCCCTGGATGGACCGGGCGCCCCGGGCCTTCCCGGGCATGCTCGGCGCGCTGGATTTCGCGCTCTCCGAACCCATGGAAATCGTCATCGCGGGCGGACTTTCGCATCCCGCCGCCAAGTCCTTGCTGAAAGAGGTCCGGTCGCGCTTTCTTCCGAATGCCGTCACCAGTTGCGCCGAAGCCGGATCGGAACTGCCTTTGCACCGGAGCCGCGGCCTGCTGAAGGGTGAGCCCTGCGCTTTCGTATGCAGGAACCGCACTTGCAGCGCGCCTGTTTCAACACCGGACGCGTTGGCATCGCTGCTGCTTTGACGAAACCTCCTTCGCGAAAGATCCCCTTGCGGGGCGCGGGCCGGAGCCCATGCTGGACCCAGGTGAAACAAACTACTCGTTTACACCGTCACTGGGGCGACCCTATCCGCCAGCCCCTTCCGGCACCCCCACGGGGATGACCGCGACAACAAACCAGGGCGCCAGGTGGCGCCCTTTTTGCGCCCAAAAACCCGCAATGCGGTTCGCGCGGAATCCGGACGAAGCGGGTCCACCCCATCGCCTCGATGCGAAATCATTCCCGCGGGCCCCGCATGATCGGCCAAGGTATGGATGAGCAAGGCCCAAGCAGGGGACCCCTTGGATGCGGCTTTGTCTCGCGAGGTACCCATGATCAGACACGCGAGCCGCATGATCCTGTTGATGGCCGGCGCTCTTGTGGGCGGGCCCCTTCTCATGGCCCAGGGGCTTCCCAATCCTCTGAACCTGCCCGACCCCCTGGGCATCACGGACAGCAAGGGAGGGCATAAGGACCTCCCCCAGCCTGGCCCGCAGGAGCGGCATCGAGGCCACCACGGCTGGCGCCACAAGGACCGTCGCGACGCGCGCGAGGACCGGCGAGGCCATCGCCGCGACGACCACCACGGCGATCATCACGGACATTGATTCCGCCGGCCCGCGGCTAGGGACACGCCGCCCTCCAGGCCCAGCGGCAGGACTTCACGCGCCGCGCCCTTGTCATGCCTCCAGATCCCGGCGCAGCTTCCGCAGCAGCAAGCGGAGTTCCAGCAGCAAGGGCCTTCCCGCCAACAGGACCAGGAAGAGGGCCAGCGGGACCGTCGTCTTGAACCCGAAGCGGTGGAATCCCAGCGCGCCCAGGATGCCGCCCATGATGAAGGCGGCCAGCAGCAGTCCGACCAGCTTGAGCCGCCCCCGGTCGGCGCGGATGACCGGCGCCTCCTTGAGCCTGCGCGAATTCCGGTAGAAAAGCTTCGCCAGCTCGATGCCCAGGTCCGTCACATTGCCGGTCATGTGCGTGGTGCGCACCACGGCGCCGCTGATGTTCGTCGTGACGGCGTTGTGCATGCCCATGATGAAGCAGAGGAGGGCCGTGGCCTCGGGCAGGTCGAAGTGGACCTTGGCGTCGAGCCGGCCGCCCATATAGCCGAAGAGCAGCAGGAAGGCCGCCTCCACCAGCAGGCTCAGCGCGTAGCGGCTGCGCATGCGGTGCCGCTTGCCGTAGGAGACGAGGATGGTGGAGAGCGCCGCGCCGCCCATGAAGCAGAGCATCATCACGAGGAAGGAAAGGGCGGTGGCGAGGTCGCCCGCGGCCCCGCTATCCGCCAGGCTCGACACCACGCCCGTCATGTGGGAGGTGTAGCGCCCCACCGCCAGGAACCCGCCCGCGTTCACCGCGCCCGCCACGAAGGCCATGGACCAGGCCAGCTGCCGGTTCATGGCGGCCGTGCGGGCATCGCCTTCCCGCGTGATGGCCAGGATCTGCCCGGGCAGGGATTGGAGGACGCCGAGCACCGCGGCCCGGGCTTCGGCCGGGTCCATGTTCCGGCGCAGGTGGCGCACCACATAGCGTTCGGCCACCGCCTGGAGGTAGCGCGGAATCCGGCGCATCAGGCCATCCTTCTCATGACCGCCGCGTCGCCAGGAGATGCCCGATGGCCACGGCGGCGGCGTCCGCGGCGTCGGCCGCCAGCGGCTCTTTCAGGTTCAGCAGCGTCATCACCATTTTGCCGACCTGGGTCTTGTCGGCCCAGCCGTAGCCGCTGACGGCCTTCTTCACTTGCATGGGGTTGTAGTCGCCCACGGGGAGGCCGTGCAGTGCGGCCGTGAGGAGGATGCCGCCGCGGATCTGGCCCAGCTTCAGGGCCGTCGCCGCGTTCTTCTCCACGAAGGGCGATTCCACCGCCATGAATGACGGAGCGTGCGCCGCGATGGCCTCGCTGAGCCGGAGGTGGATGCCGTGGATGCGCTGGTCGAAGTCCGCGCCCCTCGGAGAGCGGATGACGCCCGCCTCCACCAGGGACATCCGCGACCCGTTGCGCTCCACCACCGCGAAACCGCAGGCCAGCGAGCCGGGGTCCACGCCGAGGCAGCGGAGGACGCCGTTCATCGCGCTTTCCGTTTCGGCCCGTGGGCCTTCTTCGGTTTTCCGCTTCCCCGCACGCTGCCCTTGGGTGGTTTGGGCGTGGCCTCCCGCGCGGGCTTGGGGGCGCGGCCCTTGGGCTTGTGGCTTTGATCGCGTTCGCCGCTGTCACGCCGCGGGCGGCCTTGGTAGCCCGTGCGCTTCGGTGTCTCGAAATCGCTCTTGGCGAGCCTCGCGGGGGCGGCCAGGGCGGGGACGAACTTGAAGGGCTTGCCCTTGCCATCTTGCGCCTGGGCTTCGCTGATCCAGGCGCTCACCCGGCGCAGGTCCTCGTCCACGCCCGTGATCTCCACCTCCACGAGGTCGCCGATGGAGAGGACGAGCTGGCCCTTCATGCCCGTGATTCGGGTGCGATGCTCATCCACGACGAAGTCCGCGCCCAGGGCGGCCATGGGCACGCCCACTTCCACGAAGGGGCTGCTGAGCTGGATGAACACGACCTTGGGCGAGAAGCCCTGGATGCGGCCGCGGAAGCGCTGGCCGATCTTCGGTTTCATGAGCAGGCAGGCCTTCCACTTCTTGTTCTCGCGTTCGGCCTCCGTGGCTTTCTGCTCCGCGTCGCTGGCCTGCTTGGCGATGAGGGCGAGCTGGGCGTGGAGGCCGTCGGGCAGCTTCTCGCCGCGCAGCACCTTGCGCAGGTAGCGATGGACGATAAGGTCCGGATAGCGGCGGATGGGCGAGGTGAAGTGCAGGTAGTCGTCCAGCGCGAGGCCGGAATGGCCGATGTTGTCCGCGCTGTATTCGGCGCGCTTCAGCGAGCGCAGCAGCAGCGTGTTGATCATGGCCTCCAGCGGACCGCCGCGGATCTTGGCCAGCATGGCGTTGAGGTGCTCGGGCGTGGGCGTCTCCTTGGCGCCCAGCAGCGCGAAGCTGCGCGCCACCTGGGCGAAGATCTCAAGTTTCAGCGGATCCGGCTCGTCGTGGATGCGGTAGAGGGCGGGGATCTTCTTCCGGGTGAAGAAGCGCGCGACGGCCTCGTTGGCGAGGAGCATGAACTCCTCGATCATCTTGTGGGCGTCGTGGCGCTCGTAGGGCTTCGCGTCGATGGGGCGGCCTTCCTCATCGAAGAGGAACTGGGCTTCTTCCGTGTCCAGGTTCATGGCGCCGCGGCCCATGCGGATGTCCGTGAGGCCGCGGGACACGGCCAGGGCCTCGTCCAGCATGGCGCAGAGGTCGGGCCCCAGCTCGGCGCGCTTGGCCGGCTTGGCGTCGAGGCAGGCCTCCTTCACCTCGTCGTAGGTGAGGCGCTGGCGGGAATGGATGACGCTTTCCGAGAAGCGCGTCTCCGTCACTTGCAGATCCTTCGACAGCGTCATCCACGCGGTCATGGTGAGGCGGTCCACCCCTTGGCGCAGGCTGCACAGATCGCCGCTGAGGCGCTCCGGGATCATGGGGATGGCTTCGTCCGGGAAGTAGACGGATGTGCCGCGGGCCCGCGCTTCCTGGTCCAGCGGACCGTCCTCCCGCACATAGTGGCTCACATCCGCGATGTGGACGCCCAGGATCCAGCCGCCGCCCTCGCTGGCTGGAATCGCCTCCAGGCTGATGGCGTCGTCGAAGTCCTTCGCCGTGGGCGGGTCCACGGTGCAGGTGAGCGTCTTCCGCAGATCCTCGCGGCCCTTCACCCAGTCCTCGGGGATCACGGTGGGGAAGGGCGCCAGCTCCTTCATGACCGCATCGGGGAACTCGGTGCGGAGGTTCAGCAGCGCGGCCGTGAGCTTGTTCTCGATCTTGAGGTCCGTGCGCTTGCCCAGGCGCGCGAAGACGGTGCCGCGGAGCTGGGCGGCTTCAGGATCCGGGTCCAGCTTCACGCTCACGAGGTCGCCGTCCTCCGCGAGATCCGTGGGCGGCACGACGATGACCTGGCCGATGCGCGGCTCCAGCGGAATCGCGCGCCAGGCCTTGGGGCCGAACTGGACCTCGCGCTTCAGCGTGGCGGGGATGGGGGCCTCGCCTCGGTTCAGCACCTGGATGACGCGGGCGCGCGGGCGGCCCTGGCTGTCTTCACCGGTCACTTCCGCCTGAACGCGGTCGCCGTGGATGGCGCCATGCTTGTCCCGCCAATCCACGAAGAGGTCACTGCCCTTCGCGGTCGTGCCGAGGACGCGGAGGAAGCCGCCGGGACCTTCGGGGTGCCCCATGAAGAGGGCCTCGAAGGTCTCGAAAGGCCGGAATCCGTGGGAGGGCGGCGCGGAAGCCCTCGGCCTTTCGTGGCGGTCCGGCGTGCGGCTGGGCGTGCGGGGCTGGAAGCGGGGTTTGCCGTGTCGGGACATGGCCCAGCGTATCAGCCCCGCGCGCCCGTCAGATCCTCACCAGCAGATGCCTCGCGAGCCCGGCCTGCACGCGGCCCAGAAGCAGGGCGGCGTGGAGCGTGAGGGGCACGGCGAAGAGGCCCACGATGCCGGCGGCGACGGCGACCGAGTTCTGGTGCGCGGCGCCCCAGGCCCAGCCATCGTAGGTCACCTCATGGAAGACGAAGTGGACGACGGGCGTGGCGAGGAGTCCCAGGCTCAGCGAGAGCAGGGTCACCATCAGCGTGAAGTAGAAGATGCCGAGGGGCAGCATGAGCATCAGGTAGCCGAGGCTCGTCCAGGTGCGGCCGTCGGTGAAGAGGCTCTTCAGCCGGGCCTTCCATCCGCCGTCCTGCTCCGCGGGCGGCTGGCGCCGGGGCATGCGCGCGCCCAGCATCGCTTCCACGAGGCGGCCTTCGGCCAGCGCCAGCAGGCGGATGGAGCCGAGGAAGGCGATGAGGACGGGGATGCCGATGATGAGGACGAGGAGCCCCATGGACAGCGACAGCCCCGTCACCGACCAGGTGAAGAAGAAGATGCCCGTGGCCAGGGACAGCAGCAGGTAGAGCAGGGAGCTGTAGGCGCGTGGCGCCTTCAGCACGCCGAAGAAACTGGGATGCGGCGCGGGCGCGGGCTCTGTCTCGCCATCAGGCGCGGGCGCCTTCGCAGGCTGCAACGGCGCCAACGCCGCGCTCACGATGGCGTCGCGCTCCTTGTAGGCGGCGGCGATCTCGGCGGGCTCACCGTAGGCGGCGAGGATGCCCCCCAGCGCCTTGGCCTCGTCGAGGCCGGGCTCGGTGTAGCGGCGCCGGGCCAGCTCGGAGCGGAGGTGGTCCTCCGCGTCCCAGAGCGCGTCTTGGATGAGGGCCTTGTCGCAGCCCTTGAGGGCGGCCTTCAAGGCATCGAGGTAGGCGTCGATCGTCTGGTCAGGCATGGTCCATCCCCTTCAACACGGCGTTCACGACTTGGCTGGTCTGCTTCCACTGTCTGGCCCAGGCGGCCAGCGCGGCGCGGCCGTCCTTGGTGAGGCGGTAGTACTTGCGGGGCGGGCCGGACACGGAGGGTTCCACGCGGCTGTCCAGGAGGCCGAGGCTCTCCAGCGAGCGCAGCGTGGGGTAGAGCGTGCCCAGCTTCGTGATGGGCGCCCGCTCCTCCAGCTCTTTCGCGATGTCGTAGGCGTAGCGCGGCTCGGAGGCCTCCGCCAGCACGGCCAAGAGCAGCAGGGCCACGGTGCCCGCGTTCAATTCCTTCTGGAATTTGCGCTCCAGGTCATCCAGCAATCCAGGGTCCATGGGGCCTCCGTCTTGTGAGGGGATACGGCCATCATGGAGATAGTATTAGTATTAAGTTAGCAATAGTCAAGGCACCGCACCGGCCGCTGGAAAGCAGGCGCCGGTCCGATCAGTTGCCCCGGATGTGGGTTTTGATCTCGTCCATCTCTTCGCGGGTGATGCGCTTGGCAGGCACACCGCCCCAGGTCTCGCCAGGGGGAACGCGGGTGCCGGGCAGCAGGACGGAATGGGGCAGGACGGTGGCGCCGTCGCCCACCTCCACATCGCCCA
>DATJFC010000107.1:0-11072 GCA_035495995.1 Holophagaceae bacterium | reverse complement strand
CCCGCATCCGGAACCGGAGCCGCCGGTCTTCAACCCTTACCAGCCTCCGATGGCCGGTCGCTTGGAACCCGCGCCCCAGGCCTGGAGCCAGGACGAGCCCGCCCTCGTCCCCTGGGAGGATGAAGCGGCGATTCCTGGCGCGATCGACCGGTGGTGGGCCACCGTCCGGCTGGGCTTCACCGACCCGATGGGGCTCAGCGGAAGGGTGCCCTCGACGACGCCCATGCTGCCCGCTTGGCTGTTCTGCCTCACCACGGGCGTCCCATCGCTCACGCTGAACCTCGCGCTGAGCGAAATGATGCGGCAGGCCATGTCGAGCCTCTTCGGCATCTCATCCCACCAGAACCCGATGGTCCAGGTCCTCGGGGCGGTCTTCTCGCTGTTCATCGGCCCCTTCGTCGGCGGCGCCTTCCTCCACCTGTTCCTATGGATGTGGGGCGGGACGAAAGAAGGCGGCGACATGGCGCTGACGATCCGCTTCTCCTGCTACGCCCAAGGGGTCTACTACATGGTCGGCTGGATCCCGATCCTCAACATCCTGCTGGGGATCGGGTTCTGGATCGCCTTCTCCATGGGCCTCGCCAAGGCCCATCGCACGGACACCTGGCGCGGCTTCGCGGCGACCCTGACGCCCGTCCTGGTCTGCTGCTGCATCGGCATTGGCGCGGCCATCATGATCCCCGCCATGCTGGGTCTCAGGCACTGACATGCCCATGGACATCTCTTACGAGAACCCCTTTCAGCCGCCCGAGGCCGGCGTCCTCGAACGGCCTGCGGATCCGGGGGCCCAGCAGTTGGTGCCATGGGAGGATCACGAGGCCTTCCCCGGCGTCTGGAAGCGCCTAGGCGGCATGTTCTCCCTGCTCTTCTCCAATCCGCTGGAGCTCGCGGATCGCGTGCCGCTGTCGGAGGGGCTCGCTCCCGCCTGGACCTTCAACATCCTGATGGCGGTGCCCTATCTCGCCTTCATAGGCGTGATCTTCGCCTTCGCGGGATCGGTGTTCGCGTTCGCGCCGCCCGATCCGAACATGCCCAAGGGACTGATGGCGGGCGTCTTCGTGGGCGAGCTGCTCTTCTTCGCCGCCCTGGTCCTGGTGGGCATGTTCGTTTACGGCGCCATCCTCCACGCCATGCTGTGGCTGTGGGGCGGCACGCGCGAAGGGCGAGGCCTCGGCCAGACCATCCGCTTCTGCGGCTACGCGTGGGGCTTCGTGCACCTCGGCATGGTGATCCCCTGTTTCGGCGCGCTGGTGGCCCTCGCCGGGCTCATCTATGTGGCGATCGGCCTGGCCCGCATCCACCGCACGGACACCTGGCGCGCCGTCTGCGCCATCTTCACGCCGCTCCTGCTCTGCTGCTTCTGTTACGCCCTGATCCTCGTCTTCGCCATCGGGATGTCCGGGTTCAAGCACTAAGGGTCCGCCCTCAGCCAATCGCGCACCGCGCCGCCCGCGGCTTGAGGGTCGAGGACGCGCTGGACGGCTCCGGCCTCCAGCGCGTCCCTCTCGTTCCAATGCTCGAGGCCGGCGAAGAGGCGCGCCGCGCCTTCCGCGCCCAGCAATTCCGGCAGGCGCACCGTGCCGCCGAAGCCGGTGAGGATCCCGTGCTTCGCCGCCGGGTGCGCCATCCTCAAGCCCTCGACCGCCCACCGCTCCTGGCCATGCAGCGCGAGGTCGCAGCCGCCGCCCATGGCGACACCGGAGATGAGCGTGAGCGAGCGCCAGCCGGGCCAAAGCAGCGCGCGCATGACGCGCTGCCCCCGCAGCGCGAAGGGGTCCGCCTTCATCGGCGTGAGCGCCGCGACCTCGTGCAGGTCCGCGCCCGCGCTGAAATGGCGGCCGCGCCCCGCCATCCAGCCGGAGGCGCTGAGCGCCACGCGCCGCGCGCCTTTGAAACGCTGCGCGGCCATCAGCCCATCCAGCGCGAGGAGGGTCGCGGAGTGCAGGCGGTGGAGCCCATCCGTGGAATGCAATCCGATCCAGGCCCAGCCTGGGCCCTCCAGAAGGTCCAGGCTCGTGGCGCCCTCGAAGACCCGCTTCATGGCAGTCCCAATTTCAGGAGGGCGGCCTCGAGCGGTTCCGCGTCCGGATCCCAGGTGGGCGCAGTCGCGAGCTGATGGCGGAACCAGGTGGCCTGGCGTTTCGCGTAGGCCTGGGTCTCCTGGATGATGCGGCCCGCCGCCCGCGGGCCCTCGTCCAGCAAAGCCTCGTAGCCCAGAGGGCTCAGGGCGCGGAGGTCGCCTTCGGAACCCGCGCGGCGGATCCGCTCCACTTCGGCAGGCCATCCGGCCGCCATCTGCGCGGCGACGCGGCGCGCCACCCGTTCGCGCCGCGCGTCGCGCGCGGGCGCCACCACGAGGACGCGCCAGCCTTCCGGCGGGCCCGCGGCCCGGCCTTCCCGCAGTTCAGAGGGCCGCCGCCCGGTGGCGAGGTGCAGGGCCAGCGCCCGCTGCACGCGCGCGCTGTCGTTGGGGTGCAGCGCCGCGCCCCGGTCCGGATCCGCGGCGCGGAGGTAGCGGTGCAGCACCGGCGTGCCGAGGCGCCGATCCAGGTCTCGCACCTTCGCCACCGTCGCCTCCGGCACGGCCGGCAGGTCCGAGAGCTGGTCCCAGATGCCGCGCAGGTAAAGGCCCGATCCCGTGACGAGCACGGGGCTCCGCGCCCCCGCCAGCCAGCCGCGCACGAGGGCCCCGAAGGCGGCCGGGTTGGGACGCGCGGACAGCGGCAAGACGCCATAGCCCACATGGCTCACGCCCTTCCGCTCCTCCTCCGAGGGCTGGCCCGTCCCGATCTCCAGCCCTTGAAGGGCCTGGAAGGGATCGCCATTCACCACCTCGCCGCGGAGGCGCCGCGCCACAGCCACGGCCAAAGCCGATTTGCCCGAGGCGGTGGGTCCCAGAATGGCGATCATCTTTCCACGCTAACGGAACCCGCGGTCCTCCCGCTGCATCCAACAAAGGCCATGAGACCTCTGATCGCCGCCCTCGTCCTGTCGATGCCCCTCGCGGCCCAGGTGCCGCTGGACCAGTACATGCCGGGGCACGACAAGGACTTCTACCACCAGGAGAAGGCCGCGAAGAAGAAGAACGAGGCCACTGTTGAGATCCAAGGCAAGCTGGATCCGGAGATGGTGCGCCAGATCCGGTTCCAGGAATTCATGGCCTGGTTCATTCCCGACCTCCACCGCTTCCTCGGCCGGTACGGGGATGTGGCCGCGCCCGTGCCGGAGGCCATCAAGCTCACCCAACCGCCGCCGCAGGCGCGGGTCTACCCCATGGGCGGCGCGACTTTCTAGGAGCGTGCCTAGGCCATCAGCCGCGGCAGCTGGGCGGCGGCCTGGTCCCGGGCCAATAGGGCGGCTTCGACCGCATGATGGGCCGCTTCCAGGGAGGCCTGGTTCGGCGTGAGCAGGGCTTCCAGCTGGTCGCGGAGGCGGGCCACGCCGCCTTCGGTGTCCGGCAGGCGGCGGTCCGCCGCGGCGTCGAGCACGGCGAGGAAGCAGCGGAGCGCGTCGCAGGCCGTCGTCACGATGGCCTTGGCGTCGCGCCCGTCCAGCTGGAGCGCCAGCGCGGCCGCGAGGAAGCGCAGGCCCTCTTCAAAACGGAGCTGCTGGGGCCCGCCGGCGCCCACGGGGATGGGGTCCGCCACGGTCAGGCTTCGAAGGGCGCGAGGCCGGGCGCCGCCAGCTTGGCGCCTTCGGGGTCCACCGCGTACTCGCCCGTGAAGCAGGCGTAGCAGAAGCCCTGCCCGCGCTTCTCGTCCGACACGGCCTGCTGGAGGTCCTCCAGCGTGAGGTAGCCCAGCGTGTCCGCGTCCACGAAGGCGCGGATGGCCTCGTTGTCCCGGCTCGAGGCGATGAGCTGCTCGCGGCTCGGCGTGTCGATGCCGTAGAAGCAGCTGTGCGTCGTCGGCGGGCTGGAGATGCGCAGGTGCACTTCCTTCGCGCCGGCCTCGCGCACCATCTGCACGATCTTCTTGCTCGTGGTGCCGCGCACGATGCTGTCGTCCACCAGCACCACGCGCTTGCCCGCCACCAGGCTGCGCACGGGGTTGAGCTTCACCTTCACGCCGAAGGAGCGGATGCTCTGCCGGGGCTCGATGAAGGTGCGGCCCACATAGTGGTTGCGGATCATGCCGAACTCGAAGGGGATGCCGCTCTCCTCCGCGTAGCCCAGCGCCGCGGCCACGCCGCTGTCCGGCACGGGCACGACCATGTCGGCCTCCACCGCGTGGCGCTGCGCCAGCAGGCGGCCCATGGCGCGGCGCGTGGCCGCCACCGTGAGGCCGTAGACGAGGCTGTCGGGCCGCGCGAAGTAGACATGCTCGAAGACGCAGGGCTTGGGCTCGACCTTCGGCCGCGGGAACTCCGAAGTGCAGCCGCCCGCGCGGCAGATGACGAGCTCGCCCGGGGCCACGTCGCGGGTGTAGGTCGCGCCGACGAGGTCGAAGGCGCAGGTCTCGGACGCGAAGACGACGCCCTCGCCCAGCGAGCCCATGGCGAGGGGCCGGAAGCCGTGCGGGTCGCGCGTCGCCATGAGCGCGTCCTCGGTGAGGATGAGCAGGCTGAAGGCGCCCTCGATCTGCCGCAGGGCCTCCAGCACCGCGCCCTCGAGCGAATCCGCGTCGGCGCGGTTGATGAGGGCGAGGATCACTTCCGAATCGCTGGGGCTCGTGAAGGTGTGGCCGGCCTCGATGAGCTTGGCGCGCAGGCGCTCGGTGTTCGTGAGGTTGCCGTTGTGGCAGAGCGAGACCTGGCCGAAGCGGCCGTGGATGAGGAAGGGGTGCGCCGCGCTCGCCACGTTGCCGCCGGTGGTGCTGTAGCGCGTGTGGCCGATGGCGGCGTCGCCCGGCAGGGAGTCCAGCGTCGCCTCATCGAAGATGTCGGCCACATAGCCCTGGTCCTTGTGGAGGTGCAGCACGCCCTCGTGGCGAGAGCAGATGCCGGCGGCCTCCTGGCCCCGGTGCTGCAACGCGTAGAGCCCGAGGTAGGTCTGGCGCGAGGCTTCCGTGGCCGGGCTGATGCCAAAGACTCCGCACTCGTCCCTGAACGGCATGGAACCCCCAAAAAGCCATTGTAAACGCTGCGGAACATCCGCCGTAGCGGAGACATTGGAAGCCGTCCTCCTGGAGTCCCATGCGCCCCGCCGTCCTCGCCGTTCTCCTGCTCGCGCCCGCTCTGCGGGCTGACGGGCTCACCGATCTCCGGGCGGCCCTCAAGGGCCTGCCGGCCAGGCAACCTGTCAAGGCCACCGTGGATTGCCAGGTCTGGAACCGGACGGGGAAGGGCAAGCAGCCCAAGATCGTCCAGGGCCAGGCGCGGGTGGTGGTGGAGGACGGCCCCGGCGGGCTCAAGCTGGGCTGGGACAAGGCGGAGCTGGACCGCATCCAGTCCGCCGCCAAAGCGAAGGATGAAGGCCCCCGGCAGGCCATGGGCGCCCTGCGGGCCGAAAAGGCGGAAGCGCTGCTGGACGCGGCGAAGGACCTCCTCGGCGACCTGGATGAGGCCCAGCTCCAGGAAGACCGCCCGGACTCCTGGCAGGGCAGGCCCGCCCGGCTCATCTCGCTCAAGCTCGACGCCAAGGACATGGACGAGGACGGCCGCAAGCACCTCAAGAGCTTCAGCCACACCCTGAAGATCTGGATGGGGCCCGACGGCGCGCCCCTGGGCCTCTCGGAACAGATGGACATGAAGCTCAGCGTCATGTTCATCAGCGTCGAGGTGCATCACCATGCGTCGCGGGCTTTCGCGAAGTCCGGCGACCGGCTGGTCGCCGTCCACGATGAATCAGAAGACAGCGGTTCCGGCGCGGGCGAGCAGGGCGACCAGAAGACCGTGATGGACCTGAAGCTCTAGCGGAGGACCGTCACCGCTTCACTGTCATCGGCGGCGTGATCCAGCTTCCCCCAGGCCTCCAGCGTCCCCAGCAGCGCGGTGCCATCCTGCGGCGGGGCCGCGCTGGAGAGGCGCCCGGCGGATTCCAGATGCAGCTCCACCCGAGAGAGATCGCCGGAGCGGGGCTCGCTCGTGAGTTCCATCACCGCGAGCGTGCGGGGCGCGATCTCCGCGAGCGCCACGCTGGCCACGAGGCCGGGGGGCGTGCGGAGGCCCCAGAAGGCGCAGGAGCGTCCGCCCACGGTCGTGCGGATGGAGGTCCGGACAGCCTGGGGCACGGGCGTGGAAAGGAAGAGCAGTCCCGGCGCGCGGGCCAGGATGAGGGCCTGGGTCGCGCGGTCGCTTCCAGCCAGGGGCCGGATCACCCAGCCGCCCATGCGCGGCTTCTGGACGCGGTTGAAACTGCGGGTCGGCGCCGTGGTGTCCACGGTGAAGCGGCCTTCCACCGGCGCCTCCGCGCCGCGGAACCAGAGCTTCATGTGGTAGCGGAGGCCCTGGGCCTGGCTTGGGAGGACGGAGATGAGAAGGAGCAGAAGCGCGCGCATGCCTCAAGAATGCCATGCTGGAGACATGCCGCTCTGCTTCGACCTGGACGGGACCCTCGGCAGTTTCGGCGGCGGCTACCTGCTGTTGCGGGAGACGCTGGGCGAACTGTGGGGCGCGCCCGTGGAGAAGGCGGAGTTGGACGCCTGCGCCGGCAGCACGGACTGGGAGATCGTGGACGAGCTGCACCGCGCCCGCTTCGGCGCCGGGCTCGCGGATGAGGCCTACGGCGCCTTCGAGGCCGCCTGCCTCGCGAAGTTCGAAGGGGCCTTCCATCCCGAAGGCCGCGCCCCCCTGCCCCACGCGGGCCTCATCGAAGGCCTGGGCCTGCTGCTGGATCGCGGCCACCATCTCTGGCTCGTGAGCGGCAACACGCCGAAGGTCCTGGACTTCAAGGCCGCGGCCCTGGGGATCGATCCGCGCATCCGCCGCCTCGGCTCCCTGCCCCGCCACGACCGCGCCGGCCTCATCCGCCACGCGCTGGAGCGCGGCCCCGCGCCCGACCTCTATGCCGGCGACCGTCCCCACGACCGGGACGCCGCCGCGGAGGCCGGCGTGCCCTTCCTCGCCGTGGGGGACGCCGTGCCCGGGCCCCATCCCGTCCTAGCGCCCCATGCGGAAGCGGAAGCCCTGATCGAGGCCGTGGAGAAGCTGCTGGCCTAGACTGGTCGGATGCTCCCGATGGATCCCGACGCGCTGCTCGCCTCCCCGGACCCCGTCCGCGCGCTCGAAGGCTGGTCGGCGGAACCGCCCGCGCGCCTCGCGCCCGCGCTGCACGCGCTGACGGCGCGCCTGCGCGACCGGGAGCATCCGGTCCTGCGCGCGATGCCCCTGGAGCTGTCGCTGGGCGGCCGTTCGGCGCGGCTGGAGCTGCTGCTGCTGCCCAGCATCTTCGCGCCGGAGGCCTGGGGCTCCACCTTCCTCGAAGGCCTGCTGCGCCGCCCGCTGCGCAGCTACCGCGGCGCGCGCATCCTCGAGCTGGGCACGGGATCGGGCTGGATCGCCCTCGCGCTGCTGAGCCTCACCGAGGCGGAGCAGGTGATGGGCGTGGACCTCAATCCGCAGGCCGTGCTCGTCTCGCGCCTCAACGCCGTGCTGAACGGCTACGACGCCGGAGGCCGCGAGCGGCCGGGCCGCCTCGCCTCGCGTTTCGCGAGCGCGGAGTCGGACCTGCTCAAGACCCCGCTGGCGATGGGCTTCCGCGCCGATCTCGTCATCGGCTGCATCCCCCAGGTGCTCGCGGCGGAGCAGGACCTCGGCACGGCCGAAGGCCTCTACGACCTGAGCAACTACGCGACCGCCCAGGGCCTCGTGGAGGACCAGTTCGGCCTTGGCCTCAACGCGCGGGCCTTGCGCGAAAGCCTGCTGCTCCTGGAACCCGGCGGCAGCGTGATCCTCAACCTGGCCGGACGCCCGGGCCCCGCGCCCCTGGACCGCATGTTCCGCCGCCGCGGCTTCGAGCCCGAGGCGCTATGGCGCGCCCGCGTGCGTCAGGCGGGCGACACGGACATCCGCCCGCTGGTGGCGCTGGAGGCGCGCACGGGCAGCCCCTTCGCCTTCCACCTGCATCCGCAGTCGCCGGAATCCGTCAGCGCGCGCGTGGCCCTCGCCGCGCTGGAAGGCGGCAAGCCCATCTACCACGAGCTGCAGGTCATCGAGGGGCGGCCGCGCTCGGAGGCGCTGCTGGACCTCGCCCGCGCCCTGGCGGCGCTGGGCTTCGGGGACCTGCTGGAGCGCCTGGACCTCTCCGCCGCCGGCGACGAGCAGCTGCGCTTCGCGACGCGCCTGGCCGAAGGCTTCCGCCGCATGCCCCGCGCGCCCTACCCCCACGAGGCGGGCGATCCGGACTTCCGTAGCCGCCTCGCGGGCTTCCTCCGCAAGTTCCATGGCCTGCCGATGGAGCCTTCGGAGCTCTTCGCGGGGCCCAGCCGCGCGGAGCTCGGCCATGCCCTGGCGCTCGCCCTCGGCGGCGAGGGCGTCCGCGCCGTCGCCAGCGCGTCCCTGAAAGCCGTGCTCGGCCCCGCCTTCGCCAAGGCGGGCGCGGATGTCACTTGGGTCCACGATGATGGCGACGAGGTGGCGGAGCTCCTGCCTCTGCTGAAGCCGCGGCTCGTCCTCCTCGCCGCGCCCAAGGGCGACCTCGCGCGGCTGCTCCGCGCCTGCGAAGCCCTTGACGCGCTGCTGGTCCTCGACGAATCCGACCGCTTCGTCATCGGCTCCGCCGTGCCGGAGAACCCCGGCCTGGCCTTCCTCGCGCGCAACCTCGGATCAGGGCACCTCGCGGTGATGACGGGCCTCATCCGCAGCCAGGCCTTCCCCGACCTCGCCATGGGCCTGCTGATGACCCGCCACCGCGCCCTCCACGCGGCGCTGGAGGTGGTCGCGGACCTCACCTGGTCGCGGGTCTCCTGCTTCCACCAGGCCTACTACGAATCCCTCTTCGACGAGCTGCTCGCCTTCCGCAGTTCCGCCGCGCCGGAGGCCGAATCCGCCGCGCCCTTGTCCGGCGCGGGGCCGAGCCTCTCGCCCCTCATGGCCGAGCTGCTGGCCTTCCCGGCCTTCTCACGGCCCGCGCCGGACGCGGAGGTCATCCGCCTCGACTACGGCGAGAACGAACTGCCCCTGCCCACGCGGCTCCAGGAAGGCATCCTCGAAGGCTTCCTCGCTCCGCCCACGGCGCCCGGCCCTGTCCGCCCGGACACCCGCGCGGCGGTCGCCGCCTACCTGCGCGCCACGCGCCTGCCGGAGGTGGAGGACGCGCACCTGGCCCTCGGCGCCGGCACCCAGCCCCTGCTCGCGGAGGCGCTGCTGGCCCTGAAGGCGCGGCTGGGCCGCGCGCCGCGCGTGCTCCTGCCCCGCGGCTCCTACGGGCTCTTCCCCGCCATCGCGCGGCTGGCGGGCGCGGAGGTCCACCTGCTGGACACGGAGGCTCCCGGCTTCCTCGCGGACCCCGCGCGCCTGCCGGATGCGCCCTTCGATGTCCTCCTCATCGCCCATCCCGCGAACCCCAGCGGCGCGGGCTACAGCGCGGAGGCGCTCCGCGCGCTGGCGCGCCACGCCGCCGCGCGGGGCGCGAAGCTCATCGTGGACGAAGTCTTCGGCCTCCTCGCCGACCTGGACGGCCCCCTTCCCCTGGGCGCCGACCGCTGGGCCGGGCTGCGGGCCGCCGAACGCGAGGCCCTGCTCGTCCTCGGCGGCCTGTCGAAGGAGTTCGCCGCCGGGGGCCTGCGCCTCGGCTGGGCCGCGGGCGCGGACGGAGCCTGGATCCGGGCCATCGCCGGCCTGCACCTGGACCCCCTCCCGATCAGCACCCAGCTCGCGGCGGAGCGCCTCTTCGCCGATGGCGGCGCGTGGATCGAAGGCGTCGCCGCGCTGCGGGCGGAGCTGCGCGCGCGCCGCAACCTCCTCGCGGAGGGCCTGCGCGGGCTGGGGTTCAAAGTGGACGGGGCCCATGGCGGCGGCCTCTTCCTCTTCCCTTCGGTCGCCGGCTTCGGCGGCGATCCGGAAGCCTTCGTCCTCGGCCTCGAACAGAACGCCAAGGTGCGCCTCAACACGCCCGCCTGGTCCGGCACCACGGCCCACGCGCGCGCCTGCTTCTCGATCCCCGAAGCGAAGCTCCATGAAGCCCTGAGGCGGATGGCCTCCGCGCTGGCCATGGGCTGAATGGAAGGCGACCAGATCTCGGCAATGCGGGATGCGGAGCCCGCGCGGCTTGTGGGAGGCATCTGAGGAAAGCCCGGGCATCGGACCGGATGCGCACGACTAGGCCTCGTGGTAGGCCCTCTCGAGTTCCGCCACGTCGAGCTTCACCATCGTCATCATGGCGTCCATCACAGCCTTCACCTTCTTCGGGTCGCTATCGGCGATCAGCTCGGTGAACCGCCTCGGGACGATCTGCCAGGAGAGACCGAAGGGGTCCTTGATCCAACCGCATTGGGTAGGCTCCGCGCCCGCCTTCACGAGCCTGTCCCAGTATTCATCCACCTCATCCTGATCCGCGCAGTCCACGAAGAACGAGACCCCTTGCGAGAAGCTGAAGTACGAACCTCCGTTGTAGCCCATGAAGCGTTGACCGCCCACGACGAACTCGGCGGAGTTGATGGGACCGTCCTCCCCCGTGCGCGCGAGGCTGCGCACCTCGGAGTCCGGAAAGGTCGCGGTGTAGAACGCGATCGCCGCTTCGAGCTGGTCGTTGAACATGAGGAAAGGCGTCACTTTGCTCATGGGCGTGTCTCCTAACGACCGAGGTAACCGGCGTGGCCGTTAGCGGCCACGTCCGAGGCGGCGAAGCCGCCGGTGTTGAGCGACTGGTTAGGCGCGTCGATGCTACGCAATGAACGAAGGCTCAGATGAGATAACTACCCAATTGCCATTCTGGTTTTCGACCGTGAACACCATGCCACCACCAAAATGACTGCCTCCATAATAGGAGATCAAAACTCTAACTCGATTCTCAGAAACCCACTGCCCTCGCCCAATTCGGAGATATATCCCCTTTTTGCCGGAACCCTTCTCGCGGATGATTGCAGGTCCATCAGCTGGAGTTGCCTCTGCAGATGAGAACGGGAGCACTGACCGACATTCCTGCTTCAATTCATCCATCACGTTCTTCGGAGGATCGCTGAAGGTTGGAGAAT
>DATJFC010000106.1:0-6050 GCA_035495995.1 Holophagaceae bacterium | reverse complement strand
GAACCTCAGCGATTTCCAGCGCCCGCGCTTTGCCGAGCTCAACCCTGAGACCCACACGGGCAGCTACGGCGAGTTCGTCGCCTATCCCTTCGAGCGCGGCTTCGCGACCACCGTGGGCCACAGCCTGCGGCGCGTGCTGCTCTCGTCGGTGCAGGGCGCGGCCGTCACCAACGTCCGGATCAAGGGCGTGCTCCACGAGTTCACGACGCTCCCGGGCGTGTGGGAGGACATCACCCACGTCCTCCTCAACCTGAAAGAGATCCCTTTCAAGCTCCACTCTTCCGAGCCCCAGACCGTGACGCTTCACGCGAAGGGCGAGGGCGTGGTCACCTCGGCCGCCATCAAGACCAACCAGAACGTCGAGGTCTTCAACCCCAACGTGCACATCGCGACGCTGGGCGAGGACGGCGAGCTCGAGATCGAGATCGTGGTCCGCATGGGCCGCGGCTTCGTGACCGCCGACCGCAACCACGACGACACCCTGGGGCACGGCTACATTCCCCTGGATGCCAACCACAGCCCCATCTCCCGCGTGAACTACCTCGTGGAGCCCGCTCGCGTGGGCCAGAGCACCGACTACGAGAAGCTCACGCTGCAGGTGTGGACCAACGGCACCGTCGACCCCAAGGAAGCCGTGTCCGACGCGGCCCTGATCCTGCGCGAGCACTTCCTCGTCTTCGCCCGCCAGGATGAGGATTTCACGGCCGAAGAGCTGGGCGCGGTGCCCACCTCCGACGCCGCGAACGCCTGGCTCGGCAAGTCCGTCGAAGAGCTCGAGCTTTCCGTCCGCGCCAACAACTGCCTTCGTAACGCCAACATCACCACCATCGGCGAGCTCGTCCAGCGCACCGAGGCCGAGTTGATGAAGACGAAGAATTTCGGCAAGAAGTCGCTCCAGGAGATCAAGGACGAGCTCGGTCGCATCGGGCTCACTCTTGGCATGCGCCTCGAGCAGGAAGTCTAGGAGAACCCATGCGCCATCAAGTTTCCGGTAAGCGACTGGGCCGCGGCTCCAACCAGCGCAAGGCCCTGATGAAAGGTCTCGCCATCGCCCTTCTCCGCGAAGAGCGCATCGAGACCACCGAGGTGAAGGCCAAGGAGCTCCGCAAGTTCGTGGAGCCCTTCATCACCCTGTCCAAGACCGATTCGGTCGCCAACCGCCGCCTGGCGATGGCCCGCCTCGGGAGCAAGGAGACCGTGCAGAAGATCTTCGGCGCGGACTTCCGCAAGCGCTTCGAAAGCCGCCCCGGCGGCTACACCCGCATCCTGAAGATGGCTCCCCGCCATGGCGACGGCGCCGAGATGGCCCTCATCGAGCTGGTGGACTACCAGCTGCCCGCCGAGGCCGAGTGATCCGAAGCCGCACCACGAAAAGCGCCCCGCGAGGGGCGCTTTTCATTTCCGGATCTCCACTGGCGTGCCCGAAGGGCAGGCCACCCACACCTCCTCGATGCCGGCGTCCGTGAGGGCGATGCAGCCCCAGGTCCAGTCGCTGCCGTCGCCGCCGCCATGGATCCCGACCAGCCCGCCGAGGCGCGTGAACTGCGGCGTCGCCATCTTCGCCTCCGTGGCCCGCAGGATGGCGTCCCGCTGCGCGCGCGTGATGAGGCCCGCCTTCAGGCCCCGCTCGGCGGCCTGCGGGCCCGGGTAGCTGAGGCCCAGGAAGAGATGGAAAGGGCTCGCGGCGTTGCGGCTGCAGAGGTAGAACTCGCCTTCCGGCGTGCGATGGTCGCCTTCGCGCTCCTTGTCCAGCTCCGGCGACGCGCCGAGGGCGACGCGATAGACGCGCAGGGGCCTCTCTTCGGCGAGGAGGGTCAAGCGCCGCTGCCCCTTCTCGATGAGGATGCGCGGCGCCTTCAGCGGCCAGGCCAGGCCCTGGGCGCGGCAGGCCTCCTGCACGCGGCGCTTCGCGGCTTGGAGGTCCGCGCGAGGCGCCGCGGAGAGGGCGAGGACGGCGAGGGGGGCGAGCAGCGGCCTCATGCCGACATCCTAGTGCGGGCGGCCTTGCTAAGCTGAGGATTCTTCCCGGAGACCGCCATGGCCGAGCTGGATTCTCTTGGCGCCGAGTCCCGCCGCTTCCCGCCTCCCCCGGCCTTCGCCGCCCGCGCGAACCTCGGCGCCGCCATGGACGAGGCGCTGCGGGCTGCCTTCGCGGAAGATTGGGAAGGCACCTGGGCGAAGCTCGGGAGGGACGAGCTGCGCTGGTCCAAGCCCTTCGGCCAAGCCTTCGGCGGCACCTTCGAGCACCCCCGCTGGTTCGGCGACGGGGAGCTGAACGCGTCCGTCCAATGCCTCGACCGCTGGCTGGGCACGGCCACGGAGCACAAGGCCGCCCTCATCTGGGAAGGCGAGCCCGGCGACCAGCGCACGCTCACCTACGGCCAGCTGCATCGCGAAGTGGCGCGCACGGCGAACGCGCTGCGCGCCCTCGGCGTGCGGAAGGGGGACCGCGTCGCCCTCTACATGCCGCTCATCCCCGAGCTTGCCATCGCCGTGCTGGCCTGCGCGAGGCTGGGCGCCCCGCACACGGTCGTCTTCGGCGGCTTCTCGGCGGAGGCCCTGGCGGGGCGCATCCAGGACGCGGGCGCGGAGGTGCTGCTCACCGCGGACGGCGGCTGGCGCAAGGGCGAGCTGCTGAAGATCAAGGAGATCGCCGATGCGGCCGCGTCCCAATGTCCTGCGCTCCGCAAAGTGGTCGTCGCGCGCCGCACGGGCCACGACATCCCCATGCAGGCCGGCCGCGACATCTACCTCGACGAACTCCTCGCCGCGCATGGCGAGGCGCGGGCGGAGCCGGAAGCCTGCGGCGCCGAGGACACGCTCTTCCTGCTCTACACATCCGGCAGCACGGGCAAGCCCAAGGGCATCGTCCACACCACCGCCGGTTATCTGCTCTGGGCCAAGCTCACGGCCCGCTGGGTGCTGGACCTGAAGCCGGAGGACCTCTACTGGTGCACGGCGGACATCGGCTGGATCACGGGCCACAGCTACGTGATCTACGGGCCGCTGCAGCTGGGCGCCACGGTGCTGATGTACGAGGGCAACCCGCTGCACCCCGCGCCCGACCGCTTCTGGTCCATCGTGGAGCGCCACCGCGTGTCGGTCTTCTACACCGCGCCCACGGCCATTCGCACCTTCATCCGCCTGGGGGACGGCCATGTGCTGAAGCACGACCTCTCCTCGCTGCGCCTGCTCGGCACCGTGGGTGAGCCCATCAATCCCGAGGCCTGGCTCTGGTACCACCACACCGTCGGGGGCGCGCGCTGCCCCATCGTGGACACCTGGTGGCAGACGGAGACGGGCGGCATGATGATCGCGCCCCTGCCGGGAGCGCAGACGACGACGCCGGGCAGCGCCACCCGGCCTTTGCCTGGCGTGATGGCGGACATCGTGGACAAGGAGGGCGGGCCGAAGGACGCAGGCCTCCTCGTCATGCGCCGCTCCTGGCCGGGCCAGCTGCGCGGCATCTGGGGCAATCCGGAGCGCTACCACGCGGGCTACTTCGCGGAAGTGCCGGGCTGCTACCTGGCCGGCGACGGCGCGCGGAAGGATGAGGACGGCAACATCTGGATCATGGGCCGCGTGGACGATGTGCTCAATGTGAGCGGCCACCGCCTGGGCACGGCGGAAGTGGAGAGCGCCCTCGTCGCCCATCCCGATGTGGCCGAGGCCGCCGTGGTGGGCCGGCCCGACGAGCTGAAGGGCGAGGCCATCGTGGCCTTCGTGACGCTCAAGAGCGGGCGCGTCGCAGATGCCGCAGCGCTGAAGGCGCATGTGACGAAGGAGATCGGCGCCCTCGCCCGCCCCGACGAGATCCGCTTCGCCGAAGCCCTCCCCAAGACACGCAGCGGCAAGATCATGCGCCGGCTCCTCCGCGACCTCGCCCGAGGCACCCACGGAAGCCAGGACACGAGCACGCTGGAGGATCAGAAGGTGATGGACCGGTTGAGGGAGGCTGCGCCGGAAGAGGAGTGAAAAAAACTAATCACGCTGCCCTCCGCCCCTCCGCTTCCCTCCGCGTGGTGCTTTTTTAACGCCTCACCACCCGTGTACCCAGATCACATCCACGAGGAAGATCAGCACCAATCCCCATCCCAGGATGAACTTCCCGAGGGCCCCGGCGAAGAGGCCGATAACGGCGCCCATGGCGGCTTTGAGGGCGCGCTTGAAGGGTTGCCTCCGGATCGCCCACTCGCCGAGCAAGGCGCCGAGGGGCGGGCCCAGCAGCACGCCGGGGAGGCCGAAGAACAGTCCGACGAGCGCGCCGATGAGCGCCCCGCGGGCCCCTGCTTTCCCTGCGCCCGCCTTCTTCGCGGCCCAGCCGCTGGCCATGAGCTCCATGATCTGACCGAGGACCGCGCCGAGGATGAAGAGGGAAACGGTGATCCACGAGAGCCGCTCCGGTTGCAGCACCTTGAAGAGCGTCGCGCCGAGGGCCATGAGCGGCAGGCCCGGCACGAGGGGCAGCCACACGCCGAGGAGGCCGACCGTGAAGCAGAGCAGCGTGACGACCCAGGCGAGCGTGGGCGTGATCGTCTGCATCAGAGCTTCAGGTCCCGCACGAAGCGGCGCACGAGCGCCTCGAAGCGCCCCGCGGCCTGCTGTCCCGCCTCCAGCACTTCCTCGTGGGTGAGCGGCTCGGGCAGGATGCCCGCCGCCATGTTGCAGAGGCAGCTCACGCCCGCCACACGCAGGCCCGCGTGCCGCGCGACGATGACTTCCGGCACGGTGCTCATGCCCACGGCGTCGGCGCCCCAGGCGCGGAAGGCGCGGATCTCCGCGGGCGTCTCGTAGCTGGGACCCAGCACGCCGATGTAGGTGCCTTCCTGGAGCGTCTGGCCGATGGCCCTCGCGGCGCCGTGCAGCTGCGCGCGCAACGCGGGGTCGTAGGCCGCGCTCATGTCCGGGAACCGCGGCCCAGGCGCGACATTGGCGCCGATGAGCGGGTTCGTCCCGGTGAAGTTGAGGTGGTCGGCGATGACCATGAGGTCGCCGACGGCGTGCGCGGGGTTCAATGCCCCCGCCGCGTTGGTGTGCAGCACCGCCTTCACGCCCAGGCTTCCATAAAGGCGCATCGGCGCCGTGACGACGGCCATGGGGTGGCCTTCGTAGAAGTGGAAGCGGCCCGCCTGCAGCACGACGCGGCGGCCATCCAGCTCGCAGAAGACCATCTTCCCGCCGTGCCCCGCGACGGTCTGCGCGGGGAAGCCAGGCAGGTCCGTGAAGGGCACCGTGAGGCCGGCTTTCGCCTCGGGAGATTCGGCGAGCGCGCCGAGCCCCGAACCCAGCACGATGGCCAGGTCCGGGACGAAGGGCGCCTTGGCCCTGAGGCGATCAGCGGCCGATGAGGTGTCCACGGAGCGATCCGGGCGTGGCCGGTGCCAGCGTGAGCGTGAAGGGGATGTCGGCCTGCGCGGTGGCGGGGCTGAGCAGGCGCACCATGATGGGGTACTGGGTGGGCGCCGTCGTGTTCCCGTTGCCCGCCACCGTGAACGTGACCGGAGCTGTGTTCGACGCGGTGAAGGCGTAGGCCTGAGTCGTGCTGCCAGAGAAGACCGTCACCTGGACCGTCGCGCCGCTCGGGACGCCGCCCGTGGCGTTGAGGCTCATTTGGTAAGTCGCATCCTTGGACTGAGCGATGCCAAGGTAGGTGGTCTCCTGGTAGGAGGCGTTGGGATAGGCCCCGTTCACCTGCACGGTGTCCGAGGCCATGCTCAGCGTGCCGGTATAGACATAGGTGGTGCCGGCCGTCCCCGCGGTGGCGCTCGTCCAGGCCTGGCCGAAGCTGACGGAGGACGGCTGGGGCCAGGGCAGGTTGAAGGGCGAGGTGATGGTGTTGATGGTCGCGTCGTCGAAGATGGCTTGGAGGTCGATGACCTCTGTCGTCCCCTTGGCCTTCTTGAGCAGGGCGAGTTGAGTGTAGATGTTCGCGGGTTCAAAGAGTTGCTGCCCGAAGGTCGTGCTTCCGGTCGTGGTGTTGGTGGGGGCCTTGAGGTTGAAGATCCTGACGATGGCGCCGGGTTTCATGGCGGCCCAGTCCGTCGATGTGC
>DATJFC010000105.1:0-6760 GCA_035495995.1 Holophagaceae bacterium | reverse complement strand
CACCTGCACATCGAAGCGCTTGGGCGCGATGGTCTGCGCGCCCAGCACGGGCGCGAGCGAGAGCACGCAAGCGAGGGCCGGGAGGCGGTTCATTGAGGCGGACGCGGGTGGAAGAGGCGGCCCAGCCCGCAGGTGACCCCGCAGAAGAGATTCCATCTGGGGGCGCCGTCCGAGAGGCCGTGGTCGAAACCCGCGTCGAAGACCACGCGTGAAGAGACCTGGTAGGACGCGTAGGTGAGCAGGGCCGTGTCCCGGGCCACGCCCGGCAGGGAGCCGATGGTGTAGACCTCCGCGCCCATGCCCCAGGGGCCGGAGAGCAGCCAGCTCGCCGACACCGTGCCGGAGTCCTGGCCCGCGCGGCCTCCCGCGGGCTCGCCGATCCATCCATGGAGGTAGTTCACATCCACATGTATGGGGCCAAGATCCTTGCTCGCCAGCAGGGTCAAGGTGTCGTCCGCCCGGCCGGAGCCCAGGCCTTGCGCCGCGTTGGCCGTGGCGAATTTATGGGAGAAGCCGAAGGCGCCATCGAAGCCCAGCTTGTCCTGGTCCAGCGGATGCCACTGGAAGCCGAAGCTGGGATCGCCGAAGCCCTGGACGCGGGACCCGTCCGGCGCCGTCTCCGTGAGGAAGCCGTTCCAGCTCAGACGCCATTCAAAGCGGGAGCCTTGGCCCAACTTGAGGAGGAACGGCTCGAAGTCCGAGCGTCCACCGTCCTTGTAGAGGCTGCGCTGCAGGCCCGCTTCCAGTTCGAGGACACCCGCTTCCGTCGTGCGCGCGGGCGTGGCGAAGGTGGGGCGGTTGGGGTTGACGGTGATGGCGTCCGGGTCCTGCGCCGCGAGCGGAAGCGCGAGCAGGAGCGCGAAGGCGCGTTTCACGCGAGGGCCTGGACCTGGGCCGCCATGAGCTGCCCGCAGCCAGCGAGGCCCAGGTCGAGCAGCGCGGAGGATTCGGCGCGGGTGAAGCTGCGGCCCTCGCCCGTGGCCTGGGATTCCACCAGTTCCAGGTCGCCGCCCGCGAGGGGCCGCGCCACCACGAGGTTGCTGTCCACGGCGGCGAGGTGGTCCTCTTCGTAGTCCAGGTCCAGCAGGATGCCGCGGCGGCCCTCGCCGGATTCCACGATCCCGATGCTCACGGCCGCCACCTGGCGGATGAGGGCGGCGTCGAGGCCGTGCTTCCTCAGCGCCAGGGCCAGCGCGACCCAGGCGCCCGTGATGGCCGCGCAGCGGGTGCCGCCGTCCGCGTCCAGCACATCGCAGTCGAGGGTGAGCGTGCGCTCGCCCAGCGCTTTCAGATCCACGGCCTGGCGCAGGCTGCGGCCGATGAGGCGCTGGATCTCCACCGTGCGCCCCTGCTGTTTGCCGCGGGCGGCCTCCCGGTCCGTCCGCGTGTGCGTGCTCGAAGGCAGCAGGCTGTACTCCGCCGTGAGCCAGCCCGCGCCCTTCCCCTTCATCCAGCCCGGCACCTTCTCCTCCAGGGAAGCCGCGCACAGCACCCGCGTCCCCCCCATGGAGATGAGGCAGGACCCCGCCGGGTGCGACTGGGCCCCCGTCTCGAAACGCAGGGAGCGGAGCTGGTCGGGGGGGCGCATGGGACTCCGTCGGAGGTTCGACTAGAGCCTAAAGCCTAGATCCAGAAGGCCCAAGCCCTCCGGTAAGGGTTCAGCACTCGATCTTGTCCACCCGGCCCTGGTGCCTTCCGCCTTCAAAAGGGGTTTCCAGGAAGGTTTTCAGGTAATATTCGGCCTTGAGCGGGTCTGTGAGCCGCTGGCCAAAGGCGATGGCGTTCGCATCGTTGTGTGCCCGGGCCAGCCTCGCGTGATCTGGGGAGGTGACGAGCGCGCAGCGGATGCCAGGATGCCGGTTGGCGGCGATGCCGATGCCGATGCCGGACCCGCATACGAGAACAAGCCGCTCCCACTGCTCTTTCGCTTGCGCGGCCCGGTGCGCGAAATCCGGGTAATCCACAGAGGCTGTCCCATCCGTACCGAAATCCACAACCTCGTGACCTTCCGTGAGGGCCCAGGCCTTCAGGCGTTCCTTCAGGTCGAACCCCGCATGATCGCTGGCGAAACCGAGCTTCATCACGCCTCCCTGCTCCAGGGTAATCGGCGTGGCTGAACTCCTGCAGCCCATCCTCCAGTACCGGCCTCTGGACCGGGGCTTCCTCATCGCGATGCCCCATCCCTCGGGCCCCGAGGCCTGGTCGCGGGCATTGCGCGCCCTGCCCGGCGAGTTGCCAGGCCGCGAGCGGCTGACGCCCGCCCGGGCCCAGCTCTTTCTCGCGGATGGCAGCCTCGTGGAGGCTCACGGCGTGCCGCTGCGCTGGCAGCGGGCTTATCCCTGGCTCACCTCACTGGGCCTCAACCCCGGCCTCGCCGGCGACTCGCTGCGCTACTGGGCCTCGGCTCTGCGGCTGCTCCAGTCCCTCGTCATCCGCGGCGCCCTGCTGCCCGCCCTCGATGACCGGCCGAACCCCTGGCGCGCGCGCTGGGGCGTGAGCCTCACGAGCCCTTCCGACCGCGCGGCGCTGAAAGCCCTCGCCGAAGCCATGCCCCCCTCCGCCCTGGCCTTCCCGGACCAAGACAGTTGGGTCTTCACCAAGGGCCTGCCCTTGGGCGAGTTGGCCTCCGAGGAGCTGGACGACGAGCTGGCCCATCCCCCCGTGGCGGACGCGTTGCTCAGCGCCTTCCTGGAAGACGGCGCGGACTTCCTCATGCGCTTCGTCGCCTCCAACCTGCGCGCGGGGGACGATCCGCGGCTGGGCCAGCTCCACAAGCTGCGGGGCCACAAGCGGGACCGTCTGCCATGGGACGAGCGCTTCATGGTGGCGCTCTCCCATCCCATGAACGAGTTCCCCACGGTCGGCATCACGGAGCGCACGCTGGGCGACCAGCTCGCGCAGTGGAGCGAGGGGGCCACGCCCCAGTGGGTGCGGCCCGCCTTCACGCTCGAAGCGCCCCCCGTGCCCAAGGGCCAGTCCATCCAGGATGCCGACCGCCTCAACGAGGAGGGCTGGGTGCTCAAGGCCGGGCTCGAGACCGAGGGTGGAGCCTTCCTCGGCGTGGATCGCCTATGGGAGGCTTCGACCGAAAGCGTCGTGGCGGAGGCCCGCGCGACCCTGCTGCGCGCCCTGGCCCGCGCCATCCCCTTCTTCCCCGCGCTGCAGAAGGCGTTGTCGGGCCAGCGCCCGGGCGATCTCCGGCTCCAGCCCTTCGAGGCCTGGTCCTTCCTCACCAAAGGCGCCGCGCAGCTGAAGGAGGCGGGCTTCGTCGTCCACGTGCCCGAGGCGCTGACGGATCTTGGCGGCGCGCGGCGCCTGCGCGCGAAGGTGAAACTCGGCGCCCGTAAGGTGGAGGCCGGCGGCACGGGGCTGGACGAGGCCGTGAGCGCCGACTGGTCGCTCATGCTCGGCGACGACCAGCTGAGCGTGGAGGACTTCGCCCAGATGGCGAGCCTCAAGCATCCGCTCGTGGCCTGGAAGGGCCGCTGGGTGGCGCTGGACCCGGCCACGCTCAAGCAGATCCAGACGGTCATGCAGGCCAGCCGCGACAAGGGCTTCGAGCAGATGACCCGCGGCGAGGCGCTGGCGGCGGCGCTGACGGGCACCACCCGCATCCCCGGGGTGAGCGAGGCCATCGAGGTCGAAGTCGCCGGCGATTTCGGATCGGCGCTCGCCGAGCTGAGGAACCTCCCGGACAAGCCCATCAAGCAGCCCGCCACCTTCCACGGCCAGTTGCGCCCCTACCAGCTGCGGGGCCTCGCCTGGCTCGAGGGTTTGGCCCGCCTGGGCCTGGGCGGCATCCTCGCGGACGACATGGGCCTGGGCAAGACCATCCAGGTGCTCGCGCTGCTGCTGCTGCGCCAGGCGCAGTCGCCGAAGGAGGGCGCGCCCACCCTGCTGATCTGCCCGACTTCGCTGCTCGGCAACTGGGAGCGCGAGCTGAAGAAGTTCGCGCCTTCGCTGCCGCTCTTCGTGCACCACGGCAACAACCGCGATCCGCTTCCGCGCGCGTTCAAACCGCACACCCTCGTGCTCACCACCTACGGCGTGGCGCGGCGCGAGGAGGAAGGCTTCGCCAGCCGCGCCTGGGGCATCGTCGTCATCGACGAGGCCCAGGCCATCAAGAACCCGGGCAGCGCCCAGGCCAAGGCCGTGCGCCGCATCAAGGGCGGCTTCCGCCTGGCGCTCACGGGCACGCCCATCGAGAACCGCCTGCGCGAGCTCTGGTCCATCCTCGCCTTCACGCTGCCGGGCTACCTCGGTTCCGAATCGCAGTTCCAGGAGCGCTTCGGCCAGCCCATCGAGAAGTACCGCGATCCCGACGCGGCCCAGGAGCTGCGCCAGCGCGTGGGCCCCTTCGTCCTGCGCCGCCTGAAGAGCGACCGCAGCATCATCCAGGACCTGCCGGAGAAGCAGGAGATGAAGGTCTACACGACGCTCTCCCGCGAGCAGGCGGCGCTCTATCAGGCCCGCGTGGACCAGATGGAGCAGGACCTCGCCAAGTCCACGGGCATCGAGCGCCGGGGCAAGATCCTCGCGCTGCTCACGCACCTCAAGCAGATCTGCAACCACCCCTCGCAGTTCCTCCGCCAGTGGGCGCCCTTCGCGGGCCGCAGCGGCAAGCTGGACCGCCTTTCGGAGATGCTCGAGGAGGTCGTCGAGAACGGCGAGCGGGCCCTCGTCTTCACGCAGTTCAAGGAGATGGGTGACCGCCTCCAGGCGCACCTCGAATCCCGCCTGGGCTTCGCGTCCCCCTTCTTGCACGGCGGCACGACCCGCGACCAGCGCGACGAGATGGTGCGCGCCTTCCAGGAGGACCCGCAGAGCTCGCCCGTGATGCTGCTTTCGCTGAAGGCGGGCGGCGTCGGCCTCAACCTCACGGCTGCGACGCATGTGTTCCACTTCGACCGCTGGTGGAACCCGGCCGTGGAAGACCAGGCCACGGACCGCACCTACCGCATCGGCCAGACGAAGAATGTCCAGGTCCACAAGCTCGTCACCATCGGCACGCTGGAAGAGAAGATCGACGCGCTGCTGGAATCCAAGCGCGACCTCGCGGACCGCGTCGTCGGCACCGGCGAGGGCTGGCTGACGGAGCTGGACGACGACGCCCTGCGCCGCCTCGTCGCGCTCGACTCCGACACCGAGGTCATGGACGAGGAAGAGAACGGCGGCCGCGCGGATGGGGCCGCGGCCAAGGTGCGCGAAGCCTCCAAGCTGGCGGCTGAAGTGCCCGAACTGCCGGAAGAGGTGCGGCCGTGATGATGGCGCAGGACCGCTTCGGCACCACCTGGTGGGGCCGCCTCTGGATCAAGGGGCTCGAGTCCCTTGGCGACGATTACGAGAACCGCCTCCCCCGCGGCAAGAAGTACGCGGAGGACGGCCAAGTCTCCCACTTCGCCGTGAAGCCCGGCGAGATCCAGGCCCTCGTGCACGGCCGCAAGACCTACGAGGTGACGCTGGCCCTGCCCGCGCTCACGGCCGCGCAGTGGGAGAAGGCCCTGTCGCGCATCGCGCAGGAGAGCCGCTTCGTCGCCTCGCTGCTCGCGGGCGAGATGCCGGAAGGCCTCGACGAGACCTTCCGCGAGGCCGGCGCGAGCCTCTATCCGCGGGTGCCGAAGGAGCTGCAGACCCACTGCACCTGCCCGGACTGGGCCAACCCCTGCAAGCATGTGGCCGCCGTCTGCTACATCATGGCCGAGGCGCTGGACCGCGATCCCTGGCTGCTCTTCGATCTGCGCGGCAAAGCGAAGGAAGAGGTCATGGCGGCCCTGCAGGACGCCCTCAGCTCCGCGGCGGGCGAGGCGCCGAAGAAGCGCGGCCGGCCGAAGAAGGGCGTGAAGACCCTTTCCGAGCTCCTCACGCCCGAACGGCCCATGCCTGAGCCCTGGGAGCCGACGGCGGAAGCCGGTTTCGACCGCCTGCGGGGCCCGCTCCCGGAAATCGTCATCCCCCGGGCTCTGCCCTCGGATCCCGCCGTGTTCACGATGCTCGGCCCCCTGCCCCACGCGCGCATCGAGGCCTCGCTCTGCCTCGCCGCCCTGCTGCACCGCACGGGCCAATGGGTCCAGGAGCAGTTCGAGCAGGGGCCGAAGGCCCTCGAAGGCGAATCCGTGGAAGGCGAGATCGCCGCCAGCCCCTTCGATAGCAACGCCGCCGTGCGCACGGGCCCCAGGCCCTGGCGCGGGCGGAAGAAGTGGAAGAAATAGGAGCCGCCATGAAGACCGTCTCAACCGAGCAGGCCCCCGCCGCCATCGGCCCTTACAGCCAGGGCAAGATCGCCTGCAACCTCCTCTTCACCGCCGGGCAGATCCCGCTGGTCCCGGAGACCATGGAGATGGTCACGGGCCCCATCGAGGATCAGACCGCGCGCGTGCTGAAGAACCTCGACGCGGTGCTGGCGGCCGCGGGCACTTCCTGGGAGCGCGTGGCGAAGACGACGGTCTTCCTCACGGACCTCGCCGACTTCGCGGCCTTCAACGCCGTCTACGAGCGGCATCTCGAAGGCGCCAAGCCCGCCCGCAGCACCGTCCAGGTCGCGGCCCTGCCCAAGGGCGCCAAGGTGGAGATCGAGCTGGTCGCGGAAGTCTGATCAGTCCTCGTCGAACTCCGCGCCTTCGCCGATCTCCTCGTCCACGCCCTTCCACCGCGCTTCTGCGCCGTAGGCGGGATCCTCGAGCTTCTCGAAGAAGCCCGCGAGGCGGGAGGCCCACTTGGGCGGTTCCGCGACCTCGTCGGGCAGGAAGGGCAGCAGTTCGGC
>DATJFC010000104.1:0-6028 GCA_035495995.1 Holophagaceae bacterium | reverse complement strand
TGAGGCCGGGCAGGGACGACGCCGTGATGCGTTCCGGCCCATCCGCTTCCCAGTGGGCGGAGGCGACGAGGATGGCGGCGGGGTCCAGCTTTCCGCCGAGCGCGCGAAGCGCCTCACCCCACGGGCCGCCTTCGAGCGCGCGCATGGGTGAACCGTGGGAGATGAAGAGGACGGGCTGGCGTGCCATGGGCGTCTCGACCTTCCTCAAGCGCGCCGCGCCACCGCGCGAGCGGCGATGCGGTCCACGAGCGAGGGCGCCAGCACCTTGAGCCAGCGCCCGAAGCGCCCCCGCGCGGAGGTGATGAGGAGGCGCTGGCGCCGCGCCATGGCACGGACGATGAGCTTCGCGCAGGCCTCGGCGGTCATGACCTTCGCCGGGTCCAGCCTGCCGTGGCCGATGGGCCTGCCGTCGGCGCCGGCCGCCCGCGCGTGCAGCTCCGTCACGACGAAGTCCGGCGCGATGATCGTCACGCCCACGCCGCTCCCGCGCAGCTCCACGCGCAGGCTTTCGAAGAAGCCCACCAGCGCGTGCTTGCTGGCGGAATAGAGCGTGCGCGTGGGGATGCCCGCGAAGCCCGCCACGCTGGCCACGGGGACGATCAGGCCCTTCGACCGCTTGAGGTGGGGCAGGGCCTCGCGCGTGGCGCGCAGGCAGGCGAAGAAGTTCAGCTCCATGAGCCGCCGCGCCGCCGCTTCCGGATCTTCCATCGTCTCGAAGGGCGCCCACATGGAGCCGCCCGCGTTGAGCACGAGGATGTCGAGGCCGCCGAAGGTTTCAACGGTGGATGCCACCATGCGCGCGGCCTCCGCGGGCGCGGTCACATCCGCGACGACGGCCAGGGCGCTCCCGCCCAAGGCTTCGACCTGGGACGCGGCCTCCCGCAGCCGCGCCTCGTTGCGCGCGACGAGCGTGAGCCGGGCCCCGGCTTTCGCGAGTTCCAATGCCAGGGCGCGGCCGATGCCTTCGCTGGCGCCGGTGATGAGGACGGAGTGGCCTCGGAAGTCCATGGGCCGAGTATGCGCCTAGATGAGGCCCCGGTTCATCCGCTTCACGAGACCGGGCCCTTCGAAGATGAGGGCGCTGTAGACCTGCACCAGCGAGGCGCCGCCGTCGAGGCTCGCGCGGGCCTGCGCGGCCGAGCTGATGCCCCCGCAGGCGATCCAGGGCAGGCGGCCGCCCAGCCGCTCGTGGAGACGGCGCTGCACCGCCAGAGCCTTGTCCCGCAGGGGGGCGCCGCTGAGGCCGCCGGCGCCCTTCGCCTCCACGCGGGCCCGCAGCGGCTCCGGCACGACGCCGCGATCGATGGTCGTGTTGGTGGCGATGAGGCCGTCGAAGCCGGAAGCCACCACTGTCTCGATGAGCGCGTCGAGGTCCTCGGGCGCCAGGTCCGGCGCGAGCTTGAGGAGGAGGGCCTGGCGCTCGAGGCCCATCTCCTTGCGCAGGCCGAGCAGGCCTGCCAGCAGCGGCTTCAGCTTCTCCGGCGCCTGCAGGTCGCGCAGGCCCGGCGTGTTGGGGCTGCTGATGTTCACCACAGTGTAATCCACGCGCGGCGCGATGAGGCGGTAGGCGGCCGCGTAGTCGTCCAGCGCGCGCTCCTCCGGCGTCTCCTTGTTCTTGCCCAGGTTGCCGCCGACGATGAGGCCGCCGGGCCGGTGGTCGAGGCGTTTCGCGACCACCTCCGCGCCCTCGCTGTTGAAGCCCATGCGGTTGAGGATCATGCCCGCTTCCGGGAAGCGGAACAGGCGCGGTTTCGGGTTGCCGCCCTGGGGCCGCGGCGTCACGGTGCCGATCTCCACGAACCCGATGCCAAGGGACTTCCAGAGTGGGAGCAGCCGCGCGCCCTTGTCCAGGCCAGCCGCGAGGCCGATGGGCGAGGGGAAGTCGAGTCCGAACGCCGGGCGCCGCAGCGAAGGGTCCGGTTTCCCGTTCAACGCGGACTGCAAGGCGAGGAAGCCCGGCACGCGCTGGGCGAAACCCCCGGCGGCGAAAGCCAGGTCGTGGGCCTTCTCCGCGTCCAGGCTGAAGAGGAAGGGCTTGGCGAGGCGGTACAGCACCGCTACTTCACCGTGACAGTGGCGACGGCGCGAACGCCGTCCACATCTGTGCGCTCGACGAGGACATGGAAGACGCCGGTGGAGGCCGGGGCTGTGTAGTGGCCCATCGCGTCGATGGCGCCGCCGGCCGCCTCCTGCACGGACCACTTCACGGGGGGCCGCAGGTAGGCGCGGCCTTTCGGGTAGTTCAAATTGGGGCGGAAGGTGAACGCGCCACCGGGGGCCACTTCGACTTCAGTGGGCTCCACGCGGAGCCAGAGGGTGGATTCACCAGAGCTCATCATGGGCGCCTCCGGCGCGGAGGGATCGGCCTTGGGGCAGTGGCAGGCCACCGTCAGCGAGAGGAGGAACAGAGGCACCTTCTTCATACGCCCGCCATCTCACGGACGCCTTCGGTGACGAGGGGCGGCTCGGTCTTGGCGAGCACCTCCTCGACGGTCACGCCAGGGGCCAGCTCCACGAGGCGGAGGCCTTCGCGGCCCGGCACGACATCAATGACGCAGAGGTCCGTGATGATGCGGTCCACGCACCGCTGGCCGGTGAGCGGAAGGTCGCACTTGCGGAGGATCTTGAACTCGCCGCTCTTGTTCGTGTGCTCCATCACCACGACGACGCGCTTGGCCGCGGCGACGAGGTCCATGGCGCCGCCCATGCCTTTGACCATCTTGCCGGGGATCATCCAGTTGGCGAGGTTCCCCTCCATGTCCACCTGCATGGCGCCGAGGATGCTCAGGTCGATGTGGCCGCCGCGGATCATCGCGAAGGAATCGGCCGAGGAGAAGAAGCTCGCGCCGGGCGCCGTGGTGACGGTCTGCTTGCCGGCGTTGATCAGGTCGGCGTCAACTTCCTCCGGCGTGGGGAAGGGGCCGATGCCGAGGAGGCCGTTCTCGCTCTGGAGGATGACCTCCATGCCTTCGGGGATGGCGCCCGCCACCATCGTGGGGATGCCGATGCCCAGGTTCACGTAGTAGCCATCGCGCAGTTCCTGGGCGGCGCGGCGGACGAGCTGGTCGCGGGACAGGGCCATGCAGTACCTCGAAACTCCAGCATAGCGTCCCCGGGGGTGTGAAGGCCGCGTCAGATATGTCAGCAATTCACTCAAATTTCACAATTCTAAATTCGTTCCGGCTGCATGGAATCCGGACACTACCGTTTTCCCGCAAATCCCGGAGATCCATATGATGAGACGCGCGCTCCCCATGCTCGCCGCATTCCTGGCTGGCGGCCTCGCTTTCGCCCAGACCCCCAAGAAGGTCCTCTTCGACCACACCGGCTGGGAGGATGGCGGCACTTCCGCCTACTGGATCATCGACACCCATGAGCCCAACCCGAGCCCCGCGAACCCCGCGGTGGAGACGGATTGGAACGGCGGCATCAGCTGCTGGGCCTTCGACCTGCTCAAGAAGGGCTACACGGTCCAGGCGCTTCCGGCCACGGGCGGCCGCATCACCTACGGCGACACGACGAACGCCCAGGACCTGAAGAACTACGCGGTCTATGTCATCCCCGAGTGCTACCGCTACTTCACGACGGCGGAGAAGCAGGCCATCGTCGCCTTCGTGCAGGCGGGCGGCGGCCTCTACATGATGGGCAACCATTCAGGCGCCACGCGCGTGACGAGTTCCCACCCGGGCAGCACGGACGCTTTCCATGTCTTCAACGACCTGCTGGCGAACGAGGCGAGCGGTTTCGGCTTCACCTATGTCGTCGGCCACGGCCCCGGCGACGCCAACGCGAACACCACGACGACGGCGATCACGCCCGGCACCGGCGCCATCGAGCAGGCCCTCGTCCATGGCCCCAACGGCCTGATGACGGCCATGGACTTCCACAGCTTCGCCTACATCAACCTCACGGGTTCCAACCCGGCCGCCAAGTGGATCGTCCAGACCCAGGTGTCCGGCGATCCTGCGACGGATTACTTCGTCGTCGCGACCACCGTGGGCGCGGGCCGGGTGGTGGCCATCGGCGACAGCTCCCCCAGCGACGACGGCACGACGACGACCTCCGGCAAGAGCCTCATCGACGGCTACCACTCCAACAGCAGCAAGGCTTTCCACCTGAACGCCGTGGACTGGCTCGCCAGCGCCAGCGCCGCCACCGGCAACACGGTGACGGCCTCCATCACGACGCCTTCGAGCGATGTGACGGTCGTCTCCGGGATCAGCCAGGCCTTCGCCGGGACCGCCACGGATTCCAGCTCCAGCGCGACGCTGAGCTACGCCTGGAACTTCGGCGATGGCGCCACGGCCACAGGGGCCTCCACGAGCCATGTCTTCACCAACACGGGCACCAGCGCCGTCACCCGCACCGTGACCTTCACGGCGACGGACAACACCGGCGTCAGCAACAGCGCGACCCGCACCATCACCGTCAGCCCCGAGACCGCCGGCGTCGTGACGGCCAACATCACCACCCCCTCCGGCAATGTGACGATCGCTTCTGGCGCCAGCCAGGCCTTCGCGGGCACGGCCACGGACACGAGCTCCACCGCGACCCTGACCTACGCCTGGACCTTCGGCGACGGCGCCACGGCCACGGGCGCCTCCACGAGCCATGTCTTCACCAACACGGGCACCAGTCCCGTCACCCGCACCGTGACCTTCAAGGCCACGGACAGCGTGGGCGTCAGCGGCACCGCGACCCGCACGGTCACGGTGAACCCCGCCTCCACCGGCAGCGGCACCTTCGCGGAAGTGGAATCCAACAACACCATCGCCACCGCCAACGCGGTCGCGCCCTCCTATTCCGCCATCACCGGCAACCTGACCTCCTCGACGGACGCGGACTACTTCGCCCTCGCCCTCCAGCCCGGCCAGAAAATCGCCATCAGCATGACCGGCCCCTCCGGGCCGGACTGGGACCTCTACCTGAAGAGCAGCACGGGCTCCACGCTGACCTCCTCCACGGGCAGCACGACCACCGAGAGCCTCAGCTACACCAACACTGGGACCACCGTGCTGACCGTCTATCCCGAGGTCGTCGTCTACAGCGGCACCTCCGCCACAGGCTACAAGCTGGCCCTGACCTACTCCGGCGGCAGCAGCGGCAGCAACACGGTGACGGCCTCCATCACCACGCCGTCCTCGAATGTCACCGTCGCCAGCGGCACGGCCCAGGCCTTCGCGGGCACGGCGGCGGATTCCGCCTCTGGCCAGTCCTTCACCTACAGCTGGGCCTTCGGAGACGGCGTCAGCGCCAGCGGCGCCTCCGCGAGCCACACCTACACGAACACCGGCGCCACGGCCGTCACCTACACCGCGACGCTCACCGCAACCGACACCACCGGCGCCAAGGGCACGGCCACCCGCACCATCACCGTGAACCCCGCCACCACCGGCGGCAGCGCGATGCTGGAGAACTTCGACAGCGGCACGAAGACCTCCTACACCGCGGGCACCGTGGCGCTCTCCACCGGATCCTGGTCGCTCAGCGACGCCCTGCTGGGCAGCACCACCAGCGATCCCCACGACGGCACCCAGAGTGTCCGCACCCGCAACAGCGGCACGGTGACGATGCTGTTCGACTTCCCGACCGGCGCCAAGACGGTCAGCCTGGCCCACGCCCTCTACGGCACGGACACCAGCGCCACCTGGAGCCTCTGGTATTCCACCAACGGCGGCTCCAGCTGGACCCAGGCCGGCGGCAGCGTGACCACCTCCTCCCACACGCTCGCCACCGCGACCTTCACCGTCAATGTGACGGGCGCGATCCGGTTCCAGATCCGCAAGACGGACGGTTCCAGCAATCGCGTCAATTTCGACGACTTCAGCATCTCCGGCTACTGAGCCGGAGGAAGGCTTCACTCCGGTCGTGCAGCCCGGAGTGGAGATGGAAGAAGGGTGGGGCGGGCGCGAGCCCGCCCTGTCCTTTTCAGCGCGGATCTCCGCTTCCCGGGCGCGCTCCGCCACGGTGGAAATTAACAAGACTTCACTTTCGCGCGTCCGCGCCCCGCAGGATCGTGGAGTCTGAT